>JAUNOF010000101.1 GCA_030537215.1 Lachnospiraceae bacterium | reverse complement strand
ATCAAAAGAGGTCAAAGTAAATTCTGGGGAAGACGGAGGTTTATATGAAGATTGCAATGGGAAATGACCACTCTGCTGTGGAGATGAAGAATGAGATCAAGGCTTATGTGGAAGCAAAGGGCTATGAGGTGGTTGATTTTGGCACCAATTCCTTTGAGAGCTGTGATTATCCGGTGTACGGGGAGAAGGTAGGACGCGCAGTAGCGGCAGGAGAAGCCGATCTGGGAATCCTGATCTGCGGAACCGGCGTGGGGATCTCGCTGGCTGCAAATAAGGTAAAGGGCGTCCGCGCCTGCGTGTGCAGCGAGCCTTACAGCGCCAGGCTGTCCAAGATGCATAACAATTCCAATATCCTGGCATTCGGCGCCAGAGTGGTAGGGGTGGAGTTAGCTAAGATGATCGTTGACCAGTGGCTGGAGGCTGAGTTTGAAGGCGGCCGCCACCAGAGACGGGTTGACATGATCATGGAGATCGAAAACCAGTAAGCTTGAAAAGGTGATTGCTTGTAAGATGACCTTTCGGATGCCGGACCGCGCAGACCGGATTGTTTTTATAGAAGAACAGTTGCTGAAAAAATCGTTCAAAACGTCAAAAAATCGTAAGATTTGTAAGGAGTTAGTGCCTTGCAAACCATATCTATCCGTGATATATTTATGATGTAAAGAAGCTTTTAACGCATTTGTTTTATTGCGAATGCGTGCGGATATGTTAGGAGAGATTACGATGAAGAGGGAATTCGGCAGACTGTTGGCTGCTGCCCTGGTAATTTTCTGCGTATGCCAGTCCAGTATGGTGACTGGGTGGGCCTATTCCTTTGATGTTGGAGAGGTAGAGATCTCCATGGCACAGGATGCATCTGAGATATTATCTCAGTTAGGCAAGGCGGAGAATTATTACGAGGCACAGAGCTGTAAGCATCAGGGAAAAGAAAAAGTATTTACTTACCAAGGATTTGAACTTTCTACCTACCCATCAGGCAGTGATGATTTTGTACAGTCCATTTGGTTTTTAAACGAGGAAACCGAGACGCCGGAGGGGATTCATATCGGCTCCACCATCCAGGAGATGAAGGAGGCATATGGAGAGGACTGTCAGGAGGAAAAGGGAAGATATATCTATACTTCCGATGATTCTGTGCTTACCTTCTATACAAAGAAGGATCTGGTGAGCGGGATCGAGTATAAGGCGGTTGGCGAGTAAAGTTGGCTGTGTTTTTCCGAAAGGAAAATCGTGAGATGAGATTGAAGATAGAGCTGTCGGGAAATAAATAGTTCTGCACAGGGGCAGGTGTGATTTATGCGAATTACACCTGCCCCTGAAATTTATACATTAAAAAGCAAAATTAAGTTTAGGACTTAATGACACAGCCTTTGAACATGAGCTGCGGTACCCTCACTGCATCCACAAAATATCCCGGTTTACTGTCTGATAAAAGAGACGTCGTATCTCATCCGGCGCTTTTGTCTGTCCTAAGATCCACATCAGCTTTGTAACCGCCGCTTCCAGTGTCATATCGTAAGCCTCCAGGAGCCCAAATTCCTGTTTAATCTTCTTTCCCACCTCATAAACCGACATATTGCTGCCCTCGTTGGTCACCTGAGTGGTCATCACCACCGTTTTTCCAAGGCTGGTCCAGTGCTCGATGGCGTTGTGGAAATCGCCGCCTTCATAGGAGGGCAGGCCGCCTACCCCGAAGGATTCAATGATCACGCCGTCGTAATGGCCTGCCATATAGTCTAACAGGCCGGCATCTGCAGAGGGGATCAGCTTCATCAGTCCTACACTGGCGTTCATGCTGCGGAAAAAGCGCAGATCCCCGGTGATCCGATCCTTGTCATCCAGGTAAAACAGGATGTGGCCGTCTTGAATAATAGCAATATATGGAAAATTTATGCTGGAAAATGCATTGTAGCTCTTGGTCCGCTCCTTTTTCCCTCTGGTTCCTGCGATCACCTTTCCGTCAAAGACGATATTCACCCCGTGAGCCTTGCCGCAGCAGGCGAACAGCAGGCTGTCCAGCAGATTGGTCTTGGCATCCGTGATTTCCATGTCGATGGGCTTCTGGGCGCCGGTGATGACAATGGGCTTTCGGGTATTCTGCACCAGGTAGGAAAGGGCAGCGGCGGTGTAGGCCATGGTATCGGTGCCGTGACAGATAACAAAGCCATCATAATCCCAGTAATGTTCCTCGATCAGGCGGGCAATGGTAAGCCAGTGGTGGGGCTGCATATTAGTGCTGTCAATATTAAAGGCCTGGATGGTTTCTACCTGGCAGAATTTGGCGGCATCCGGCACGTACTGCAGCAGCTCTTCACTGGATAAAAGGGGCGTCAGCCCGGCTTCGCTGTGACAGCAGGCGATGGTGCCGCCGGTGGCGATCATAAGAATGCGCTTTTTACAATTGGCTGTGTTCATAAATCATATCAGCTCCTTTTATAAAATTTGGTAAGTATTCTCAGTATATCACATCTGGGTATTTCTACACATATACTTTTCCGATTGTTTGTGTTATGATAGGTAGAATCCGGTTGCTGTGAACAGTAACAGAATCCGTTACTGTTCAAGCAGGTCTGTGCAGGATCTGTTCCGGCAGCAGGAAGATGCGGTACGATTATGATTGCCGAAAGGAGGAGATGGCATGGTAATAGAAATCGTTGAAGTAATGTTGGATGGATTTGGCAGCGGCTGGAGCTGGCTGATCCAGAATATTGTGATCATCAATCTGTTTTTCAGTATTTTGATCGTGTTTTTTCAGCGGCGGGATCCGAAAAGCGTGTGGACCTGGCTGTTTGCGCTGAATTTCATTCCGGTATTCGGCGTTCTGTTTTATCTGTTTTTTGGGCAGGATCTCAGGAAAAGCAAGATGTTCCGGGTCAAGGAGGTGGAGGACCGGCTCAGCTTTTCTGTAAAGAATCAGGAGCAGGTAATCCGGGACTATCATGTGATAGACTTTTATGATCCGGTTGTCCAGGATTACGGCAGCCTGACTCTTTATAATCTGGAAACCTCCGGGGCGGTTCTCACCATCCGCAATACCCTGGATATTTTTACTGACGGGCAGCAGAAGTTTGAGGATCTGCGCCGGGAACTTCGGAAGGCGAAGCATTATATTCATTTTCAATATTATATTATAAAGAATGACGAAGTGTTTGATTCTATTGTACCCATCCTTATAAGCAAGGTTCGGGAAGGCGTGGAGGTCCGGGTTCTGGCAGATGGCATGGGAGGACGGTTTATGCCGAAGAAGCGGTGGGAGGAGCTTCGCAGGGCTGGAATTAAGGTGGGAATCTTTTTTCCGCCTATTTTAGGACGTTTGAATCTTCGAGTGAATTACCGAAATCACCGGAAGATCGTGGTGATCGACGGCCGGATCGGCTATGTAGGTGGATTTAACATCGGAAAGGAATACATTTCCAAGGATCCCAAGTTCGGATATTGGCGGGACACGCATCTGAAGATCTGCGGAGATGCGGCCCTCAGCCTGCAGATCCGGTTTGCCCTGGACTGGAATTATGCAGTTCATGAGAACCTGTTTCTTTCCGGAAAATACTTCTGCGCCGATTTTGATGAGGAATGCAGGTGTTGGGAGCAGGGGGGAACGGATCTGGAACAGGAGCTTTTAGAGGAGATGGAGACCCAGGGAAAGCGGCCCTGGTCAGATCCCGGCTATATGAACAGCGATGGGGCTACAGGAATCCAGATCATCAGCAGCGGTCCGGATACCCGAACGAAGAATATCCGGGATAATTACCTGGAGCTGTTCCACAAGGCAAAGGATCATATTTACATCCAAACACCGTACTTTGTGCCGGATGATGCCATTTTGTCAGCTTTAAAGATCGCAGCCCGCTCCGGCGTGGATGTGCGGCTGATGATCCCCTGTAAGCCGGACCATCCCTTTGTGTACTGGGCGACCTATTCTTATGCGGGCGATCTGCTGGATGCAGGAGCCAAATGCTATATTTATGAAAATGGCTTCCTTCATGCCAAGGGAATTATGATAGATGGTATGGTGAGCTGCTATGGAACAGCAAATATGGACATCCGAAGCTTTGAACTGAACTTTGAGGTCAATGCGGTGATCTATGACGAGGCTGCAACGGAAAAGCTGGAGCAGGCATTTTTAGATGATCTGCCCCACTGCCAGGAGATGACGAAGGAGAGATACCAGAAAAGGAAGCTGATCATCCGCGTCAAGGAGCAGTTCTGCCGACTGCTGTCGCCCCTTTTGTAATGGAACGCCGCAGTGCAGATTACAGAAATGAATGAAAAAGAAAACAGAAAAAACAGGCCAAAATTAAGGCGGCACAGATGCATATCTGGCCGCCTGCCGTGCATAATAAGGCCATGGAACGTACATGGACAAAAACAAACAAACTATTTCAAAATTTTTTAAAATGCGGCACTGCCGGCTGGTGTCTGGAGATCCTGTTCACTTCGGTGGATTCCATTCTGACCCATGACTGGCGGCTGATGGGAAGAACCTCCCTTTTAATGTTTCCCATCTACGGTCTGGGCGCCCTGCTTGGCCCTATTGGAAAATGGATCGACCGCTGGCTGGACGAGGGAATCTGGGAGATAAAACCTCAGCAAAAGGGAAAGGAGCTGGCGCTCCGCCACGGCATGATCGATATGGTGCTGATCTTCTGCGCAGAATATCTGTTTGGATTCTGGCTGCGCCGTCTGGGAATCTGTCCCTGGGACTACAGCGGACGGCCAACCAATGTGAATGGGCTGATCCGCCTGGATTTTGCACCGCTCTGGTTTATGACCGGGCTGCTGTTTGAGGGGATTACCGGAAAAGAGCGTTGGAAGCGCAGATTTAAGAAAGAGCCCTTCATGTAAAAAATCTGAAAAGCCGCAGAAAAATTAAGGGAAAAGAACGGAAAAAAACGGGTATCAGGGTTGTAATTAAAACTTTCCTCTTATATAATCAACTATAGATTTTAAATGGATTTTTGCTCGTAACTGGGAGGGCGCTGAACAGTTATGATGTGGAGAGCAAAGGATAAGGGGTGGGTTTCATGATACGATTGATTTTGGTAGTATTAACGCTGGTTCTGTTTTTGATTTTCAGTATTCCGCTGCTTTTATTTGAGGAGGCTCTGGGAAAACGAAATCCAGATGCGAAAAACAGACAATGCCTGGCAGTGGTGCAGTTTATGTTTCGCTTTATTCTGAAGCTGGCAGGGACAGAGGTGACGGTGGAGGGGCAGGAGAATATCCCTACGGACCGGGCGGTTCTGTATGTGGGAAACCACAGAAGCTATTTTGATATTCTGGTAGGCTACACCACAGTTCCGGGACTGATGGGTTTTGTGGCGAAGAAGGAAATGGAGAATATTCCGCTGCTAAAGAACTGGATGGAGGATGTGCAGTGCCTGTTCCTGGACCGGAAGGATATCAAGGAGGGCTTAAAGACCATTTTGACCGGTATTGAGCGTGTAAAGGCCGGCATCTCCGTTTGGATCTTCCCGGAAGGAACCAGAAATACCAATGAAGATCTTGCCGACCTGCTTCCTTTTAAGGAGGGAAGCCTAAAGATCGCAGAAAAGTCCGGCTGCCCGGTGATCCCGGTAGCCATGGTAGGAAATGCAGATATTCTGGAAAACCATATGCCATGGATCCGGGCAAAGAAGGTGATGATCCGCTATGGAACGCCCATCTACTTAAAGGAGCTGCCGCCGGAGGTAAGGAAAAAGAGCGGCGCCTACGTCCGGGACGTGATCATCAGAATGCTAAAAGATATGCAGGAGAATGACGAGAGATGAAAAATTTAGATTTACAGGAAATCAGAACGCAGTTGGACCAGATCGATGAAAAGCTGGTTGAATTGTTTGAGGAGAGAATGAAGCTCTGCGGCGATGTGGCGGAGTTTAAGATCGAAACTGGAAAGCCGGTATATGACCCGGAGCGGGAGAAGGCAAAGCTGGCAGCTGTGCGGGAATTGGCAAAAAATCCATTTAACGAGATCGCGGTGAAGGAGCTGTTTGCACAGCTTATGACCATCAGCCGCCGTTATCAGTATCAGCTGCTGGGGAATCATGGAAACCGGGCGGAATCCCAGTTTAAGCTGGTGGAAAATCTGTCTACTGCAGGTGTCCGTGTGGTATATCAAGGAGTGGAAGGGGCGTACAGCCATGCTGCCGCTATCCAGTTTTTCGGGGATCAGGTGGATGCCTACCATGTTCCAGTTTTTGACGACGCCATGAAGGAAGTGATGGAGGGACGGG
This sequence comes from Lachnospiraceae bacterium, assembly GCA_030537215.1. GTDB lineage: Bacteria > Bacillota > Clostridia > Lachnospirales > Lachnospiraceae > Caccovicinus. The sequence continues at coordinate 5,060 of JAUNOF010000101.1, read as the reverse complement.
CTGCCTATGCGGTGCTTCCTATTGAGAATTCTTCGGCAGGTGCTGTGATCGATAATTACGATCTGCTGCTGAAATATCATAATTATATCGTGGGAGAGACGGAGGTGGCAGTCAACCATGCCTTGTTAGGACTTCCCGATGCCAAGCTGTCGGACATCCGGACCATCTACTCCCATCCCCAGGCGCTGATGCAGTCCAGTCTGTTTTTAAACTCCCACAGGGAATGGAAGCAGATCAGTGTGGAGAATACGGCAGTGGCAGCAAAGAAGGTCTTAGAGGAGCAGGATATTACCCAGGCGGCAGTTGCCAGCGAGACGGCAGGGAAGCTTTACGGCCTTAAGGTATTAAAGCAGGCGATTAACCATAACACCTGCAATGTGACACGTTTCATTATCCTGGGAAAAGAACCGGTATACCGGATGGATGCCAGGAAGGTGAGCATTTGCTTTGAGGTTCCCCATACCAGCGGCTCTCTGTACAATATGCTGGGGCATTTTATCTATAACCATGTCAATATGCTGATGATTCAGTCCCGGCCGATTTTGGAACGGAACTGGGAATATCGGTTCTTTGTAGATATTGAGGGCACCTTAAGTGATGTGCAGGTGCAGAACGCTCTTCTGGGGCTTCAGAAGGAAGCGGTCAACATGCGGATCCTGGGCAATTATTAATCAAAAAAATACATAATATCCGAGGCAGAAAGAATGAAAACACAAGAATTAGTACTTTACCGGAACTTTAAATATCAGAAATTGTTTGAGCAGATGGAGCTGCTCCTTGCAGAAGGCGCAGCCTGTGACGGCAGAGACGCCGGGGCGGCTAAAGCCAGGGGCAAAGAGGCTGGAACCAGAGACGGAAAGACACAGCCGGAGTCGGCATTTGCCTGTGCCAACCAGTTGATCGAGCTGGCGGTGACCTATGGATTTGAAGGAAATCTGTACCACTGCTTTTTAGCCTTCTGTCTGGCCAACCATGAAAACGCCTACAGCACCTCCTGCGAGATCTTAGGACCGGCAGGGGGATCCCTGGATGCGCTGGCGCTCCACGATTTTCAAATTTTAAAGGAGCTGTTTGACTATGATATCCGGCTTCTGGACGGGGATCAGACCGGGGGGATCTGGAGCCTGATCGCTGATTACAAGGCGGCCAGGGAAAACAGCAAGGTCTTTAATAAGCGGATCCGGGACCGCATTGTGGAATTGGCCGTTTCCCTGGAGGGCGCGGAGAATGTGCTGGAGTTTCAGGCAGATGTAACCCAGTTTTACAAGGAATTCGGGGTGGGCAAGTTTGGCTTAAATAAGGCTTTCCGGATCCTGGAAAAGGATGAGCAGGCATATATTGATCCCATCACCAGCATCGAGCATGTAAGTCTGTCCGACCTGGTAGGCTACCAGATCCAGAAGAAAAAGCTGATCGATAACACGGAAGCCTTTATTGAAGGCCGGGAGGCAAACAATGTGCTGCTGTACGGAGCTGCCGGAACAGGAAAATCCTCCAGCATCAAGGCCATCCTGAACCAATATTATGACCGGGGCCTGCGTATCATCGAGGTGTACAAGCACCAGTTTAAAGCACTGTCCGATGTGCTGGAGCAGGTGAAGGACCGGAACTACCGATTCATCATCTACATGGATGATCTGTCCTTTGAGGAGTCGGAGCTGGAATATAAATATTTAAAAGCCATTATCGAGGGCGGACTGGGCAAGAAGCCAGGGAATGTGCTGATCTATGCCACCTCCAACCGGCGGCATCTGATCCGGGAGAATTTCAGCGACAAGCGTCAGCTTTCCGACGATGATCTCCATGCCAATGATACGGTTCAGGAGAAGCTGTCCCTGGTGGCTCGGTTCGGCGTTACCATTTATTACGGTGCGCCGGAGCCGAAGGAGTTTAAGCAGATCGTAAAAGAGCTTGCCAGAAGAAACAATATCCAAATGCCGGAGCAGGAGCTTCTGATGAAGGCAAACCAGTGGGAATTAAGCCACGGCGGCCTGTCCGGACGGACGGCCTCCCAGTTTATTACTTATTTGCTGGGACAGGTGAAGGAATGACATACAGGATACAGTCCGCCGGGGCTTCGGCCTGAAAGAAGCTGACCTGGCGGACGGATGAAAGGGGAGGAGAGTAAATGGCAATCCAGACATTTGCAGCAATCGATGTAGGCTCCTTCGAGGTGGAGCTTGGCATCTATGAGATCTCAAACAAGTTCGGCATCCGGCCGATCGATCATATCCGCCATGTGATCGCCCTTGGCCGGGAAACCTACAGCCACGGAAAGATCAGTTATGAGCTGGTGGAGGAGCTGTGCCAGGTCCTGAAGGAGTTTTCCGGCATTATGAAGGGCTACAAGGTGCAGAACTACAAGGCATATGCCACCAGCGCCCTTCGGGATGCCAAGAATAATCAGATTATTTTAGATCAGATTTTGGTGCGGACCGGCATCGATGTAAAGCTGATCAGCAATTCCGAGCAGCGGTTTTTAAGCTACAAGGCAATTGCCTCCAAAGACCGGGAGTTTAATAACACCATTCAGAAGGGTACTGCCATCGTGGATGTGGGCTTCGGAAGCATGCAGCTTTCCCTGTTTGATAAGGATTCTTTGATTTCCACCCAGAATCTTCCATTAGGAACCATGCGGATCCGGGAGATGATGGCAAAGATCCCGGCCACCATGGAGTTTCATCAGAAGCTGATCCGGGAGCTGGTGGATAATGAGCTGATCACCTTCCGCAAGATGTATCTGAAGGACCGTGAGATCAAGAATCTGATTGGAATTGGAGATAACTCTCTTTATATGTTTAAAAAGATGCTGGACGGAGAAGGAGGACGGTCCGTCCCGGACCGTATGACGGCAGATGACGTGAACCGCTTCTACGATGCTCTTCTGAAGATGGGGATTCAGGAACTGGCGGATATTTTCGGCATCAGCGAAGAGTATGTGGAGCTGATGCTGCCCAGCGCCGTGATCTATAAGTGCCTTCTGGAAATGACCGGAGCCGAGCAGTTCTGGCTTCCCGGTATCCGTCTCTGCGATGGAATGGCTGCAGAGTATGCAGAAAGCATCAAGCAGGTGAAGTTCAAGCACAGCTTTGAGGATGATATTCTGGCAGCTTCCCGCAACATGGCGAAGCGCTACAAATGCCACAGCAGCCACAACCAGATCTTAGAGCAGCATGCCATGGATATCTTCGATGCCATGCGGCGGTTCCACGGGCTGACTTCCAGAGATAAGCTGCTTCTGCGGATCGCCGTGCTGCTTCATGCCTGCGGCAAGTTTATCAGCATGAAAAATGCCAATGAGTGTGCGTATAATATCATTATGTCCACAGAGATCATCGGCCTCAGCCATTTGGAGCGGGAGATCATCGCCAATGTGGTCCGCTATAATATCCGGGACTTTGATTACGACCAGGTGCAGCTGGAGACCTTTGTCTATAAGGACTCATCCGGAATCATCAGCGCCAATGACATTACCATAAAGATCGCTAAGCTGACCGCGATCCTGCGTCTGGCCAATTCCATGGACCGGAGCCATCATCAGAAGCTGGCAGGCTGCAAGACCACAGTCCGTGACGGGCAGCTGGTGATCACCACCGATTATCCGGGAGATATTACCCTGGAGCAGATGTCATTTGACCAGAAGGCGGATTTCTTTGAGGAGATCTTTGGAATCCGGCCAGTACTGAAGCAGAAGAGGAGGGTATGATTATGGCTGAAGTGTCAGTAAATTTTATGGATCCGAAAAATTATGTAAATCGTGAGCTGAGCTGGCTGGAGTTCAATTACCGGGTCCTCAGCGAGGCCAGAGATAAGAGCCTGCCGTTGTTTGAACGCCTGAAATTTTTAAGCATTACTGCCAGCAATTTAGATGAATTTTTTATGGTCCGTGTGGCGTCCCTGCGGGATATGGTCCATGCAAAATACACCAAGCCGGATATTGCCGGATTAAAGCCGGAGGAGCAGCTGGAGAAGATCTCGGTAAAGACCCATGAGCTGGTAACTGTTCAGTATTCTACCTACAACCGCTCCCTTCTTCCGGCCTTAAAGCTTCAGGGCCTGCGTATCATCGAGGATCATGAAGATCTGACCCAGGAGCAGGGGCAGTTTGTGGATCAGTATTTTCATGATAATGTGTATCCGGTGCTGACGCCTATGGCATTTGACTCCTCACGGCCATTTCCGCTGGTGCGGAATAAGTCCTTAAATATCGCGGCTCTTCTGCAGAAGAAGAAGGACAGCGATGGAGAACTGGAATTTGCCATGGTGCAGGTGCCTTCTGTGCTGCCCAGGTTTGTGGAGCTTCCGGTGACAGCCGAGGAGGACGGCGGGGAGATGCGGAATGTGATCCTTCTGGAGGAGATCATTGAGCGGAACATGCAGACTCTGTTCTTAAATTACGATATCCTGGCAGCCCATCCCTTCCGGATCATGCGGAATGCTGACCTTACCATCGATGAGGAGGAGGCAGAGGATCTGCTGGAGGAGATCCAAAAGCAGCTGAAAAAGCGCCAGTGGGGCGAGGTGATCCGCCTGGAGGTGGAGGAGAAGACCGATAAGCGGCTTCTTAAGATCCTGCGGAAGGAACTGGATGTCAGTTCACAGGATATTTTTGAGATCAGCGGCCCTCTGGACCTGACAGTTCTGATGAAGCTGTACGGCGGCTTAAATGGCTTCGATAACCTGAAGGCAGCCGGATATACGCCTCAGCCGGTGCCGGCCTTTATGAATGAGGATGATATTTTTGCCAATATTCGAAAAGGGGATATCCTGCTTCACCATCCATACCAGACCTTTGATCCGGTAGTGAATTTTGTCCGTACTGCGGCCAAGGATCCTGATGTTCTGGCAATTAAGCAGACACTGTACCGTGTCAGCGGCAATTCCCCTATTATCGCAGCTCTGGCAGCCGCAGCCGATAACGGCAAGCAGGTATCGGTTCTGGTGGAGTTAAAGGCACGATTCGACGAGGAAAATAATATTAACTGGGCAAAGAAGCTGGAGAAGGCAGGCTGCCATGTAATCTACGGCCTGGTAGGCTTAAAGACCCATTCCAAGATCAC
>JAUNOF010000248.1 GCA_030537215.1 Lachnospiraceae bacterium | reverse complement strand
TACAATGCACTGGATACCCACTGGATCTGGCAGGAGGGGTTAGAGAGACTGACCAAGGAGCCGCTGCAGATTGTAGACGGCTGCGTAGCCGTACCGAAGAAGCCAGGTCTTGGAATTGAGGCGGATATGGATCAGATCAAGAAGGCGCATCAGGTGTACTTAGACAACTGCTTAGGCGGAAGAGATGATTCTGTAGGTATGCAGTACCTGATCCCAGGCTGGAAGTTTGATCCGAAGAGACCTTGTCTGGTTCGGTAAGATCAATACATAAGCGCTGCATTTGTATCTGTGGTGCGATTCGCTGTTGCGGTTCACAGGGAATCTGTGAACCGCAGCGATTAGATATTCTTATGACAAAAATCACAATAAAGAATTGGATTTTTCACGGATTCTCTGTTATTATGTGGAATAGAAGAAGGGAAGACACTTGATTTTTTGGGCAAAGTTGACAGATATAGATGGGTTGGCATTGCCGCAAGCGTCATGGCTAACTGGAATGATTCTGGCTGCGGTTCACGTAAAAAGGATCAGGACGGGAAAGCAGGGCCTTCAGCTGGATGATAAGGAGGACGATTATGGAAGTAAAAGGAACACCAATTGTAACAGAAATGCAGGTTATTCCAGTAGCGGGATATGACAGCATGCTGATGACACTCAGCGGCGCTCATGCACCTTGGTTTACCAGAAATCTGGTAATCTTAAAGGACAGCACAGGAAATACGGGAATCGGCGAGATCCACGGCGGCGATTATACCTGTGAGGCACTGAGAAGCTGTATTCCGTTAGTAGTAGGACAGCCGATCGGCAAATACCGTGCAATTCTGGACAGCATCCATAAAGGTAGCAAGAGAGCAGCAGAGGATGACGGGGAGGGTATTCAGACCCTGGATATCAGTAAGCTGAAATTCGTGGTAAAAGCAGAGTGGGCCATTGAGTGCGCCCTGCTTGATCTGTTAGGACAGTACTTAGATCTGCCGATGTGCGAGCTGTTAGGGGACGGCAAGCAGAGAGATCAGGTAGAAACCTTAGGATATCTGTTCTATGTAAGCGACAAGGAGAAAGCAAAACCGGACTTACCTTACATCGATGAAAGCGACAGCACCGATCTGTGGTTTCAGCTTCGCCGTCAGGAGATGCTGACGCCGGAGCGGATCGTGGAACAGGCTCAGGTACTTCATGAGAAGTATGGCTTTAAGAACTTTAAGCTGAAGGGCGGCGTGTTAAAGGGCGCTGAGGAGATGGAGGCAGTTCGTGCATTAAAGAAAGCATTCCCCAACGGCCGGATCAATATCGATCCTAACGGCGCATGGAGCCTGCAGGAGGCAATTGAGATCTGCAAGCCTATGGAGGGAATCCTGACCTACATCGAGGATCCATGCGGACCTGAGGCAGGATATTCCAGCCGTGAGGTGATGGCCGAGTTCAAGAATGCTGTAAAACTTCCGGTTGCAACGAATATGATCGCTACCGACTGGCGTCAGTTCTATCATGCAGCAGCCTTAAAATCCGTAGATATCGTGTTAGCTGATCCTCATTTCTGGGGCTTCGGCGGCAGCGTACGGATGGCTCAGATCCTGAATGACTGGGGCCTTACCTGGGGAAGCCATTCTAACAACCATTTCGATATTACCCTCACTGCCTTTGCTCATGTAGCAGCTGCCGCTCCTGGGAACCCCACAGCACTGGATACCCACTGGATCTGGCAGGACGGACAGAACCTGTTAAAGGATACTCCGCAGATCGTGGACGGATATCTTCAGGTTCCGAAGAAGCCGGGTATGGGTGTTACCATTGATATGGAAAAAGTCATGGAAGCGAACGCACTTTATAATAAACTTCCATCTCACGACAGAGACGATGCCATGGCAATGCAGTACCTGATTCCAAACTGGAAATATGATTGTAAGAAGCCGGCATTGGTGAGATAGAAACAATGATTCTTTGAAAAGGGGAAAAGAAAATGTTCTTTAAAAAGTATGGGGACATCGTTGTAGGTGTGTTCTTTATGGCACTCTCTGCAATCATGATGGTCATGGCAC
>JAUNOF010000100.1:3737-11364 GCA_030537215.1 Lachnospiraceae bacterium | reverse complement strand
ACCGAGGTGACTATGGAGGAAGGAAGCTACATGGAGATGGAGACCACCCAGATCAAGGGTGTGGATTCCACCAGACGTTCCACCACAGCAAATCTGGAGGCAGGGGCCAAGCTGATCATCCGGGAACGGCTTCTGACCCACGGCCATCAGGTGGCGGTCAGCAATTTTGAGGTCAGCTTAAACGGTGAGGATGCCAGTGCCAATGTAATCTCTCGTTCTGTTGCCAAGGAGGAATCTCAGCAGACCTTTATCTCCAAGATCAACGGCAATGCCAAGTGTGCCGGACACACAGAATGTGATGCCATTATTATGGACAATGCCAAAATATCAGCAGTTCCGGAATTGACAGCGAATAACCCGGATGCAGCCCTGATCCATGAGGCTGCCATCGGAAAGATCGCCGGCGAGCAGATCATCAAGCTGATGACTCTGGGACTTACAGAGGAAGAGGCGGAAGCCCAGATCGTAAACGGCTTCCTGAAATAAACCCCAATAAAAGTTTTTGTCATATTTTACAACGCACCAGGATATATTATCTGTGAGAGGATGATAAAGGACAACTGTGAAGCTATCAGGCAGTTGCGGAAAGGGAAGGATCAGCATGGAGGACCAGAAGCTGGAGAACCTGTTAAACCTGGCGTTGGATGCAACAGAAGAAGAGCGGGAAAAGTCGGCGGATTTGGAAACCGGGTATAACGCGGCAGAGAAGACATGGGAGCTGATCGTGCGGTACTCAGGAAGTCTTCAGGAGATACTTGCACTGGGGATCCGGGCTGAAGAGCTGTTAGGCGGCTATGCAATACTTTGGGTTCCTCAGAGCCTGATCCCAAGAGTCAGCAGCTTTCCGCAAATTGAATATATCGAAAAACCAAAGAGGCTGTTTTTCGCTGTTAACCGGGCGAGAGCGGCCTCTTGTCTTACTCCTCTGCAGGATGGCGGGCTGGGCTTAAGCGGAGAGGGGATTCTGGTAGCTGTTCTGGATTCCGGCATTGACTATCTGCACCAGGATTTTCGGAAGGAAGATGGGAGCACCCGGATCCGGTATCTGTGGGATCAGGTGCTGGATCAGGTGTATGAGGAGCAGGAGATCAATGAAGCGCTTAAGGCTTCCACCAGGCGGGATGCCTTGGAGTTGGTTCCATCCGTGGATGTAAGCGGCCACGGCACGGCAGTTGCCGCCATTGCAGCAGGAAACGGCAGAGAGAGCGGCGGGCGCTACCGGGGAGTAGCATACCAGAGTGATCTTTTGGTGGTAAAGCTGGGGGCTCCAGAGGCGGATGGCTTTCCCAGGACTACCCAGCTGATGCGGGCGCTGGATTTTGTCTTAAGGAAGGCAGTGGAGCTTCAGATGCCGGTGGCCGTGAATATCAGCTTCGGCAATACCTACGGCTCTCATGATGGAACCAGCCTGCTGGAAACCTTTATGGACGGTGCCTCCAGCTATGGAAGATCGGTGATCGTGGTTGGAACCGGAAATGAGGGAGGCAGCGGAGGACACGCAGCCGGACAGCTTTCTATGGAAGGGGGAGGGCAGACAGAGGAGGTTCTGCTTTCAGTAGCGCCATTTGAGCCTTCCTTAAGCATACAGCTTTGGAAATCCTTTACAGATGAATTCCGCGTTTCCTTAGTGGGACCCTCTGGAGAGGTTTTGGGGCCCTTTTCCCAAACGGTGGGGACCCAGCGGTTTCGTTACGGCGGAACCCAGATCCTGGTATATTATGGGGAGCCCAGTCCCTACAGCCAGGCACAGGAAATTTTTATGGATTTTATTCCGGAACGGGATTATATTGACAGCGGGATCTGGAGGATCCGCATGGAGCCGGTACGGTTGCTTACCGGCCAGTATGATCTGTGGCTTCCCTCTCATGGTCTGTTGAACCCTTCCACACGGTTTCTGGCATCAGCGCCGGACACCACCCTGACGATTCCCTCCACGGCCAGTAAGGTAATCTCTGTGGGGGCCTACAATTCTGCCTATCAGTCCTATGCAGATTTTTCAGGAAGAGGATATACCAGGATGACCAATCAGATCAAGCCGGATCTGGCGGCGCCGGGAACCGATATTGTGACGGCGGCTGCCGGCGGAGGGTATGACAGCGTGACCGGGACTTCATTTGCAGCGCCCTTTGTGACCGGGACAGCAGCGCTTTTGATGGAGTGGGGAATTCTTCGGGGGAATGATCCTTATCTTTACGGAGAAAAGGTGAAAGCTCGTCTGCAGCGGGGGGCCAGACAGCTTCCCGGGTTTGACACATGGCCCAATCCGGAGCTTGGATACGGGGTTTTGTGCGGTGCAGACAGTATTCGATGAAATTTTTTCAAAATAATTTATTTTTTCTATTATATCGACCGCAAAGAGGGCGATTTTCGACTAAACTAAGGAAAAGGAGAGATTGTACTATGAACATTAACGAAGCAACCATTACTCGTATTCGTACTCTGAGCAAAGCCCAGAGGCTGTCCATGTATGAATTGGCGTATAAGACCGGGATGCCACCTTCTACAGTGAAAAGTATAATGAATGGAAAAAGTAAAAACCCCGGGATCGTAAATATCAAAAAGATGGCAGAAGGATTGGGGCTGACCATCCGCGAGTTTTACGATGATGATATTTTTGATAATTTGGAACAGGACGAATAATGAGGAACAAAGGAAGAACTGGCTGACGGATCTGGAATGGGGCGTCAGCCAGTTTTCTGTTGCCAAGCATACCGAAAACGCGCCGGTGACGCGTTTTCTGGTTTCTTGCTGAATAATTCTTGGCAAAGGGTCCGCATCGGGCGGGCAGGGCCGATGCTGCGGTGTTGGAAACAGATTGTTGACTTAAGAATGAAAGGCAGGAAAAGGGAGCTGGAACTCGTTGGGGAGAAGGATTTGTCAGAAAAACGTGGAAAAGCGGTGTTAATTATTGGAAATTTGTGATATACTATCCCAGTAGGCAAGGAACGGAGGCTTTGGAGCTAGGAAAGGTTTGCTTTTTGGGATTTACAAGAGAGGAGATGATGGTATGACGATTCGAGAGAATTTGGAGCGGTTGGAGGAGCAGTATTTGAGTCCGTATGCGGCTTTGAGCAGCCAGTCTAAGGGGCGGGATGTGTGGGAGCCGGACTGTGATATTCGGCCTATTTATCAGAGGGATCGGGACCGGATTCTGCACAGTAAATCTTTTCGCAGGCTGAAGCATAAGACTCAGGTATTTCTGGCGCCGGAGGGGGATCATTACCGGACTCGTCTGACCCATACGCTGGAGGTGTCCCAGATCGCCAGGACCATTGCCAAGTCCCTGCGGCTGAATGAGGATCTGACAGAGGCGGTGGCGCTGGGGCATGATCTGGGACATACTCCCTTTGGGCATTCTGGGGAGTATGTGCTGAATCAGATCTGCCCCCAGGGCTTTGCCCATTATGAGCAAAGTGTGCGTGTGGTGGAGCGTCTGGAGAAGGGAGGCAAGGGGCTGAACCTGACCTGGGAGGTGCGGGACGGAATCCGGAATCACCGGACCAGCGGGCATCCCTCTACCCTGGAAGGCGCAGTCGTCCGTTTGTCGGACAAGATCGCTTATATTAATCATGACATTGACGATGCGATCCGGGCAAAGATGTTTATTGAGCGTGATCTTCCCACGCAGTTTACGGATGTGCTGGGACACAGCGTAAGGGAGCGGCTGAATCTGATGATCCATGATATTATTGAGAACAGTCAGGGGAAGCCGCAGATCATTATGTCTTCTGGGATGGAGGAGGCCATGAAGGGCCTTCGGACCTGGATGTTTGACAATGTGTACTGCAGCGATGTCCCGAAACAGGAGGAGTCCAAGGCCCAGCAGCTGATCGTATTTTTGTATGAATATTACTGCAGTCATGTGGAGAAGCTGCCCGGCGAATACCTGGTTATGATGGAGCATCAGGGCGAGGCGAAGGAGCGGGTGGTATGTGATTACATAGCCGGCATGAGTGACAGCTATGCCATTGATAAATTTGAGGAGCTGTTCGTGCCAAAGGCATGGAAGGTATAAAATCAATGCGGCAGTGGAGCCGCTGGAAGTTTACTTAGAGAAAGGAAGGTTTCATGCGTTATCCGGAAGAAGTAATTGAAGAAGTGCGGATGAGAAATGATATCGTGGATATCGTATCCGGATATGTAAGGCTTCAGAAAAAGGGAAGCAATTATTTCGGTTTGTGCCCCTTTCATAATGAAAAATCACCGTCCTTTTCCGTATCGCCGGGGAAGCAGATGTACTATTGCTTCGGCTGCGGCGCCGGAGGAAATGTGATCACCTTCATCATGGAATATGAGAATTATTCCTTTGGAGAGGCACTTAACCTTCTGGCAGACCGGGCCGGGATCACTCTGCCGAAGCAGGAGTACAGCAGGGAAGCCAGGGAGCAGGAGGACTTGAAAAAGACGCTGCTGGAGATCAATAAGCTGGCGGCCAATTACTTTTATTATCAGTTAAAGCAGCCTCAGGGACAGGCTGGATATGAGTATTTGAAAAAGCGCCAGCTCAGCGATGACACCATCCGCCGGTTCGGCCTGGGCTTTGCCAATAAGACCAGCGATGACCTGTACCGGTTCTTAAAAAGCAGAGGCTATGAGGACAGTATTTTAAAGGAGACCGGACTGGTGACAGTGGAGGAGCGGGGCGGCCGGGACAAGTTCTGGAACCGGGTCATGTTTCCGATTCTTGATGTGAATAACCGGGTGATCGGCTTCGGCGGACGGGTGATGGGAGATGGAGCTCCCAAGTATTTAAATTCGCCGGAAACCAAGCTGTTTGATAAAAGCCGCAACCTGTTCGGCCTGAATTATGCACGCACCTCCAGGGAAAAATATATGCTGATCTGCGAAGGCTATATGGATGTGATTGCCATGCATCAGGCCGGTTTCAGCAATTCAGTGGCATCTCTGGGAACGGCCTTTACCAGCCAGCATGCGGTGTTACTGAAGCGGTATACCCAGCAGGTGATTCTGACCTATGACAGCGATGAGGCCGGAATTAAGGCAGCTTTGCGGGCCATTCCCATCTTAAAGGATGTGGGCATGTCCGTCAAGGTACTAAATATGAAGCCATATAAAGATCCCGATGAATTTATAAAGAATCTGGGACCGGAGGCCTTCCGTCAGCGGATCGAGGAGGCAAAAAACAGCTTTCTGTTTGAGATCGATGTGCTGCACCGCCAGTACAGGATGGATGATCCGGAGCAGAAGACGAAGTTTTACCAGGAAACAGCCAGGAAGCTCTTGGAATTTCCGGAGGCGCTGGAGCGGGATAATTATATCCAGGCGGTTTCCAGGGAATATTATATCCCTTATGAGGATCTGCGGCGGCTGGTGAATCAGATGGGAAGCCGCATTGCGCCAGGAACCAGCATCTTAGCGGGAAAACGGGCGGAGGAAGCGAAAGAGGAACGAAAGAAAACAGCGCCAAAAGGCAAGGAGGAGGGGACCAGACAGTCACAGCGTCTTCTGCTGACCTGGCTGATTGAAAAACCGGACCTGTTCCAGAAGATCAAGGGAATCATCTCAGCAGAGGACTTTGTGGAGCCGCTGTATCATCAGGTGGCGGAGATGGTCTTTGCGGAACAGGAGAAGGGAACCTTAAATCCGGCTGGAATTCTGAACCATTTTATTAATGATGACGAGCAGTATCGGGAGGTGGCGGCCCTGTTCCACGCCAGCTTAAAAGAATCTTTGAGCAATGAGGAACAGAAGAAGGCATTTTCAGAAACGGTTTTAAAGGTAAAAAAGAACAGCCTGGACTGGGCCAGCAGACAGGCCAGGGACATGAATGAACTGCAGCAGATCATCAAGGAGCAGGCGGCTCTCCGCAGTCTGAATATTTCCCTGGATTAGGGGGAAAACTACCCGTAACTGCTGTGGAAGAACAGACGGGACAGAACTGCTTTTGTCCTGGATTTTGGCCGCAGCAAGAGCGGCATGGGAGGAAAAAATGGAAGAAAAAACTGGTATTTTTGAAGAAAAGCTTGCTGGCCTTTTGGAACTTGCGAGAAAGAAGAAAAACGTCCTTGAGGAGAAAGAAATTCAGGAATATTTCCGTCCGGAAAGCCTGAGTTCGGAACAGTGGGACCGGATCTATGAGCTTTTGGATGCCAACCATGTCGATGTGCTGCGGATGCCGGGAGAAGATGAACTGGACATGGAACCGGAGCTGTTTTCTGAGGAGGATCTGGACGGCGAGGAAGAGATCGATATGGAGAATCTGGACTTATCCGTCCCGGAGGGCGTCAGTCTGGAGGATCCGGTACGCATGTATCTGAAGGAGATCGGAAAGGTTCCGCTGCTTTCTATGGATGAGGAGATCGAGCTGGCCAAGCGGATCCAGCTGGGAGATGAGCGGGCGAAAAAGCGTTTGGCGGAGGCCAATCTCCGTTTGGTGGTCAGCATTGCAAAGCGGTATGTAGGGCGCGGGATGCAGTTCCTGGACCTGATCCAGGAAGGCAATCTGGGACTGATCAAGGCGGTGGATAAGTTTGATTATACCAAGGGGTATAAATTCAGTACCTATGCCACCTGGTGGATTCGTCAGGCGATCACCAGAGCCATTGCGGACCAGTCCCGGACCATCCGGATCCCGGTGCATATGGTAGAAACCATCAACCGTCTGATCCGCACCTCCCGGCAGCTTCTCCAGGAGCTTGGAAGGGAGCCGTCGCCGGAGGAGATCGCGGAAAGGATGGAGCTTCCGGCAGAACGGGTGCGGGAGATTATGAAGATATCCCAGGATCCGGTCTCTCTGGAAACGCCCATCGGGGAGGAGGAGGACAGCCATCTGGGCGATTTTATCCAGGATGAACATGTACAGGTTCCGGCGGATGCCGCCACCTTTACCCTGCTTCATGAACAGCTGATGGAGGTGCTGGACACCTTGACGGAACGGGAGCAGAAGGTATTAAAGCTCCGCTTCGGCCTGGAGGATGGAAGGCCCAGGACACTGGAAGAGGTGGGCAAGGAGTTTAATGTGACCCGGGAACGGATTCGCCAGATCGAGGCAAAGGCGCTGCGGAAGCTGCGCCATCCCAGCAGAAGCCGGAAGCTGAAGGATTATCTGGATTAGGCTCCTGTGAGCCTGCGAAAAGGAAGGAAAAACGGAGAAGAAATTCAAAAACCGGATCATACAAGAGTGATTATGAAGTTATCGAAACGATTGGAATTAGTGGCTTCCTTCGTGCCAGAAGGGAGCCGGATAGCAGATGTGGGCACTGACCATGGGTATATTCCTATTGAGCTGGTGAAACGAGGCTTATGCCCCTCTGGGATTGCAATGGATATCGGAAAGGGGCCTCTGGAGCGTGCCAGAGAGCATATCCGGGAGCAGGGTCTGGAGGAGAAGATCGAATCCAGATTAAGTGATGGGCTGTCTGCCTTAAAGCCGGGAGAGGCGGACACGGTGGTGATCGCCGGCATGGGCGGCGAGCTGGTGATACATATTCTGGATGCAGGACGGCATATGTGGGAGAGTGTGAAGGAATTCGTCCTTTCTCCTCAGTCAGAGCTGGATAAGGTAAGGAAATATCTGGAAGAAAATGGATTTGCTATCCAAAAGGAAGCCATGGTGGTGGATGAAGGAAAATATTATACCGTTATGCTGGTGAAGCGGGGCGTGATG
>JAUNOF010000100.1:0-3637 GCA_030537215.1 Lachnospiraceae bacterium | reverse complement strand
AATGAATCAGGAAAGGAGCAGGAAGAACGCCATGAGATGTGATGAGATTATTGTGGAGTTAGAATGCCTGGCTCCGGAATTTCTGGCCTGCAGCTGGGATAATCCGGGGCTTTTGGTGGGAAGGCGGGATAAGGAGGTAAAAAGGATCTATCTGGCGTTGGACGCCACAGACCAGGTGATCGAAGATGCTGTCCAAAACCGGGCGGATATGCTGCTGACCCATCATCCCATGATTTTTAAGGCAGTAAAAAAGATCAATAACGAGGATTTTATTGGAAGACGGATCATAAAATTGATTCAAAATGATATTTCGTACTATGCCATGCATACGAATTTTGACAGTGCTCCAGGCTGTATGGCAGATCTGGCGGCAGAGCGGATCGGCCTTTCTGAGGAAAGCCAGGTTCTGGAGCCGGAAGGAGATTGGGACGGCATCCAGTACGGCATTGGAAAGGTTGGAAGGCTGGCAGAGAGCATGACTCTGCGGCAGCTGGCAAAGAAGGTGAAAACTGCCTTCCAGCTTCCCTTCGTGACCGTTTATGGAGATCTGGAATCGAAAGAGCCTGTCCGGATCTGTGCAGTATCGCCTGGCTCCGGGGGAAGCATGATAGAAGCAGCGCTGCAGTCCGGTGCAGATGTGCTGGTGACTGGAGATATCGGACATCATGAGGGGATCGACAGCGTAGCCAGACAGATGGCTGTAATCGATGCAGGGCACTACGGCCTGGAGCATATTTTTATGGATTTTATGGAGCAGTATCTGAAAAAACAGCTGGGAGAGCAGGTGCAGATCATAAAGGCGCCCATGGCATTTCCGGCAGCAGTTTTAACTTAGCAGGAGGGATCATGTGATTCGATTAACCATCAACGGAGAAGAAAAGGAGTATCCATTCGGAACCACCTGGCTTACGGTGGCAGAGGAATATCAGCCGGAATATGAGGATGATATCCTGCTGGTCCAGGTGGACGGCAGGCTTCAGGAGCTGCACAAAAAGGTGCAGGAATGTAAGAAGCTCATTTTTATTACAGCCAGGGATAAGGCGGGGAGACTAACCTACCGCAGAAGCCTTACCTTCCTGATGCTGAAGGCGTTCTATGAGGTAGCAGGAGTCCGGCATATCACGAAGCTGACCGTGGATTTTTCCATTGGCAATGGCTTTTTCGTAGAGCCGGAGCTGGATTTTCCGCTGACAGAAGAGTTTCTTAATCAGGTAAAGGAAAAGATGCTGGAGCATGTGGCCCAGAGGATTCCCATTATGAAGCGGAACATGCGCACGGACGAGGCGGTGGAGCTGTTCCACAGGCACGGCATGTACGACAAGGAGCGTCTGTTCCACTACCGCAGGGTGTCCAGCGTGAATGTGTACAGCATCGGCGGGTTTGAAGACTATTTTTACGGATACATGGTGCAGAATACCGGATATTTAAAGTATTTTGATCTGGTTCTGTACCACAATGGCTTTGTGCTGGTATTTCCGGAAGAGGATCCGAAGAAAGCAGAACCTTTCCGGCCCAAGGATAAGCTGTTCCAGGTATTAAAGGAGACCTCTGATTGGGGAAGAAGACTGGATCTGTCTAATGTAGGCGGCCTGAACGACCACATCTCCCAGGGCAAGGCCAGCCAGGTGATGCTGATCGAGGAGGCGCTGATGGAGAAAAAGATCGGTGAGGTGGCAGGTCAGATTGCAGCCCAGCCGGAGAAAAAGCTGGTGATGATAGCCGGTCCCTCCTCCTCCGGAAAGACCACCTTTTCCCATCGGCTCAGTATTCAGCTGATGGCGCTGGGGTTAACGCCTCACCCCATCGCAGTGGACAATTACTTTGTAAACCGGGTGGACAGTCCACGGGACGCCCAGGGCAATTATGACTATGAGGCCCTGGCATGCATTGATTTAAATCAGTTTAATGAGGATATGACCAGGCTTCTGGCAGGTGAGCAGGTCGAGCTTCCCAGGTATAACTTTATTTCCGGTCAGCGGGAGTATAAGGGAGATTATCTGACCATGGGGCCAGATGATATCCTGGTGATCGAGGGAATACATTGTCTGAATGATCAGTTGTCCTATTCTCTTCCGAAGGAGAATAAGTTTAAGATCTACATCAGTGCGCTGACTTCTTTAAATGTAGATGAGCACAACCGGGTTCCTACTACAGATGGACGTTTGATCCGCCGGATCGTTCGGGATGCCAGGACCAGAGGGGCTTCTGCCAGGGATACCATCCGGATGTGGGATTCCGTCCGGAGAGGAGAGGAGCAGAATATCTTCCCCTATCAGGAGGATGCGGATGCGATGTTTAATTCGGCGCTGGTGTATGAATTGGCAGTGCTGAAGCAGTATGCAGAGCCGCTGCTGTTTGGAATTCCCAAGGACAGCCCGGAATACCCGGAGGCAAAGCGTCTGCTGAAATTCCTGGATTATTTTCTCGGCGTCAGCAGTGAGGATGTGCCGAAAAACTCCATTATCAGGGAATTTATCGGAGGAAGCTGTTTCCGGGTGTAGGGCGGAGAGGAAAAAGGGAGTGCATTGGCAGAATGACAAAGATTTTTAATGTGAATGGTGCCTGCAGGTCGAACCGGCATTATATGGTTGATCTCAAGTCCAGGCTTGAGGAAATTAAAGGAATGATCGATGCGGGGGAATACTTTACGATTAACAGGGCGAGACAGTATGGAAAAACGACCATACTGCGGTCACTGGCTGATTTCCTGAAAAAGGATTATCAGGTAGTAAGCCTGGATTTTCAAAATATAGAGTCAGTTGAATTTGCAAATGGAAGTACATTTGTACACGCCCTGGCCAGGGAAATTAACAAGAAGATCCGGCGGTTTTCTGATGTGCCGGAGGAAGTTAGAGAAAAAATCATTCAGCTGGCAGATAATGTGGAGCGAACCGCCCGGATGGCAGAGCTTTTTGCCTGTTTCAGCCAGTGGTGCGAGCAGACGGAAAAACCACTTGTCCTGATCATCGATGAAGTAGACAAGGCAGCTAATAATGAAGTATTTGTGGACTTTCTTGCACAGCTGAGGGCGGGATATCTGGATCGGGATGAAATACCCACGTTCCAGTCGGTAATTCTTGCAGGAGTTTATGATGTCCGCAGCATAAGAAGGAAAATCAGGCCGGATGATGCTCACAAGGAAAATAGTCCATGGAATATTGCAGCTGATTTTCTGGTAAATATGAGCTTTTCTGCAGACGACATTGCAGGGATGCTTAAGCAATATGAAGCTGATTATCATACAGGAATGGATATTAGCCAGATTTCCAGCCTGATTTATGAATATACCTCTGGATATCCATATTTGGTTTCCAGGCTCTGTAAGCTGATAGATGAAAAGCTGTCTGTCAGCAAAGACTTTCCGGACAGGAGCAGCGCATGGACAAAAGAAGGTTTCTTTGAAGCCGAAAAAATGCTGGTGAAAGAAGATAATACGCTGTATCAGTCTTTGATCCAGAAGCTGAAGCTTTATCCAGAGCTGAAGACTGTGCTGTATGAGCTGCTCTTCAAAGGCAAACCGATCCCATATGCGGCAACAAACGACTACATGAAAGATGCGGCCATGTTTGGCTTCATTAAGAATGAAAATGATACAGCGGTTATTTCCAATCGGATTTTTGAAGCTGTACTCTATAAT
>JAUNOF010000099.1 GCA_030537215.1 Lachnospiraceae bacterium | reverse complement strand
CTACGCCGCCGAACTCATGGATGATGTGCAGCATATCTGCCATACACTGAGTTGGGTGGTCGATATCACACTGTAAGTTTACTAAGGTTGGCTTCTGCTCTAAGATACCAGCCTTGTTGCCCTCGGTTACAGCGTCTACAACATCATGCATGTACTTGTTGCCCTTGCCGATGTACATATCGTCACGGATGCCGATTACGTCAGCCATGAAGGAGATCATGTTAGCGGTCTCACGAACGGTTTCGCCGTGTGCGATCTGGGACTTGCCCTCGTCTAAGTCCTGAACCTCTAAGCCTAATAAGTTGCAGGCAGAAGCAAAGGAGAAACGGGTACGGGTGGAGTTGTCACGGAATAAGGAGATGCCTAAGCCGCTTTCGAATACCTTGGTGGAGATGTTGTTTTCACGCATGAAACGCAGTGCGTCTGCTACGGTGAAGACAGCCTCTAATTCCTCATCGGTCTTCTCCCAGGTTAAGAAGAAGTCGTTGTTGTACATTTCCTTAAAGTTTAACGCGTTTAACTTATCAATATAATCCTGAAGGGTTTTCATAATGGTTTACTCCTTTTCATTTTCGTTTCGTTTTTAGTAACGGTTTATTTCTATGTTCATATCCATGACCTCAATCTCCCACGGTCCGGCTGTGCAGAACCGGACGGCAGGAGAGAAATGGATCAATTAAAAACTATAACAATAAGCGGATGCCGGGAAATATGATTAAATCCTCTGCAGGTTCAAAAGCTTATTCGCAGTACAGGGTTGGAAGAGCAGCGTATACAGCAGCGCATCTTACCAGATCATCCTTCCAGGTCTTCTCGTTGGGAGCATGAGCCTGAGCCTCTGCGCCTGGGCCGAAGCCGATGCATGGGATTCCGTTGCGGCCCATAATGGAAACGCCGTTGGTGGAGAAGGTCCACTTATCGGTTAACGGGCGAACCTCACGAACTGCCTTGGTCTCGTCATTGTAATTGCGGGCATCGCCGTACAGGTTCTTATGAGCGGCCTCCAAGGCTTTCGTTACCTTGTGATCCTCCGGAATTACCCAAGTTGGGAAGTAGCACTCGATGGGATATACCAGATCGGTGTAGGATGGACGAGCGTACTCGTACATGGAAACCTTTACGTCATTGCCGTACTTCTGAACGCTTGGCAGCGCACGGATCTCATCTAAGCAGCTTTCCCAGGTCTCGCCTGCGGTCATACGGCGGTCTAAGGATACTGCACAGGAGTCAGCAACTGCACAGCGGCTTGGGGAGGTGAAGAAGATCTCGGAGGTGGTAACGGTACCTCTTCCTAAGAAACGAGCTTCCTTCCACTGTGGGTTGTACTTCTCGTCTAACATCTTAACCAGACCCTTGATCTCAGTACCATCCTCTGCGTCGTTCTCATTTAATGCACGGATGTCCTGCAGGATGTCAGCCATCTTGTAGATTGCGTTGTCGCCGCGCTCCGGAGCAGAACCATGGCAGGAAACGCCGGTTACGTCAACGCGGATTTCCATACGGCCTCTCTGGCCTCTGTAGATACCGCCGTCGGTTGGCTCAGTAGAAACAACGAATTCCGGGCGAACCTTATCCTCATTGATGATATACTGCCAGCATAAGCCGTCGCAGTCCTCTTCCTGAACGGTTCCGGTTACCAGAACGGTGTACTTGTCGCTTAAGAGACCTAAGTCCTTCATGATCTTAGCGCCGTATACAGCAGACACGATACCGCCTAACTGGTCAGAGGTTCCGCGTCCTCCGATTTCGGTCTCACTCTCGAAGCCCTCGTATGGGTCGAATTTCCAGTTGTCACGGTTGCCAATACCTACGGTGTCAATGTGAGCATCGAATGCGATTAAGGTTTCGCCGGTTCCCATGTATCCCAGCACGTTTCCCATAGGATCGATCTCTACCTTATTAAAATCCAGCTTTCTCATTTCCTCTGCGATTCTGTCGATGTGCTCCTTCTCGCCGCAGCTTTCTCCGGGGAACTTTACGATGTCACGTAAAAATTTGGTCATGTCTGCTTCATAGTTTTGAGCTGCTTCTCTGATTTTGTTGAAATCCATAATTCATTCCTCCATAAAGATTTGTGTGGTTAGTTGAATTGTGGGTTGTATATTTTAGTTTTAATACCCCGTATCCCCAGCCGGAAGTATATGTTTGCAACGATTCCATGTTTGCTTTGCTACATTGCACTGCACAAAGTCTGATGCTGCTGTATGGCCGGCTTTATTTTTCTTTGCCTTCCCATACAATGTTTTTATATCGCTCAGGGTCGGTATCGCCTTCCGTGGAGAAGAGCAGTACCTTGGAATTTTCATCCAGCCCAATCGCTTCTCTTAAATCCTTGTACTCATCCATGGTCATCATAGCAGCCAGCGCGCCGAATGGAGCAGCGCCGGACTCGCCGCTGGTTACCTGCGGGTCGCCCTTGATCGGAGCGGCCAGCATTCTCATGCCTTTGGCAGCTACCCAGTCCGGGGCAGCGATGAATACCTTTACATGGTTCTTTAAAATATCCCAGGAGATGGTGTTGGGTTCGCCGCATGCAAGACCGGCCATGATGGTCTGCATATCGCCGTCTACGATCCGCAGATCGCCGTCGCCGGCAGCAGCGCCCTTGTAAAGACAGGCAGCTACATCTGCTTCAACCACTACTACAGTAGGCGGATTCTCCGGATACCGGTTTGCGAAGTAGCCCTGAACAGCGCCTGCTAAGGAACCAACGCCTGCCTGCACGAATACGTGGGTAGGACGGTCGCAGCCGGCCTTCTCCAACTGCTCATTGGCTTCCATTGCCATGGTGCCGTAGCCCTGCATGATCCAGGCCGGAATCTCTTCGTAGCCTTCCCATGCGGTATCCTGTACCACAACGCCGTTTGGAGTCTTGGCAGCAGCGGCAGCAGCCATGCGGACACATTCATCGTAATTCACTTCTTCGATGGTAGCAGCAGCGCCTTCCTTCTGGATATTCTTTAACCGGGTCTCGGTGGATCCCTTCGGCATGTAGACAACTGCTTTCTGACGAAGCTTGTTGGCTGCCCATGCGACACCGCGGCCGTGATTGCCGTCAGTAGCGGTAAAGAAGGTTGCCTGACCGAATTCCTCCCTTAATTTGTCAGAGGTCAGCACCTCATAAGGAAGCTGGGAAACATCCTTTCCGGTCTGCTTGGCGATGTAGCGTGCCATCGCGAAGGAGCCGCCTAACACCTTAAAGGCGTTTAAGCCGAATCGGTAGGACTCATCCTTGATATAAACCTCCTTCAGACCTAAGTACTTTGCCATCTCATCCAGCTTCCGAAGCGGTGTCTCGCTGTACTGCGGGAAGCTTTCATGGAAGGTTCTGGCCTTTCGGATCTCCTCCAGAGCCATAACCTTCAGCTGGGAATCTGAGGTTTTCGGCATCTGGTTTTCCACCCATTTGATTGGCTGGTTCATGTAAATATCCTCCTTGCATATGATTTAAAATATTAATTCGTTTTTATGTGCATGCCGTTCATTCATGCTGTTAAGCTGTCTTGTCAAGCTGTTTCATCATGCTTTCGGCTGTTTACATCAATGTAGCTGTACAGGGTGAATTTGGAGATTCCAAAATATTTGGAAACCTTATCCCCTGACTTGGTAATCAGGAACGCTCCGGCGTCATTTAAGAACTGGATTGCTTTGATCTTTTCATCCTTATTCATTAAGGCGGCCGGTTTTCCCACCAGAGCCACTGATTGTTCAATCAGGCTGTCTAACAGATCATTTACATTGGTGGCGATCTGCTCCGGCTGCCGGTTCTTTACCTGATCCTCCGTATCGATCAGAGCTTTGATGGCCTGGTCGAAGTTGATCAGATTGGTGATATCGTAGTTAATGGAAAGCATGTAGCTGACAATGCCTTTTTCATTGCGGATGTAAAGGGTGCTGGATTTTAAGATCCGACCGTTAGATGTTTTTGTCAGATAGCCTAAATGGTCCTTTAAGGAATCAGGATGCTTCTGAATGGCTTCGATCGCCTCCAGCACAATCTTCGATGGCCCGCCTCCTACCTGTCGGTTAGTAATGTGACCATTTTCAATGTGCACAATGGAATGCTCCGGATCGGCAGAGGTCAGATCGTGGATGACGATCTCGCAGTCGGTTCCGAACTGTTTGGCAAAGCCGTGTGCAATCTGGATTAAAAGCTCCAGTGGATATTTCATGATGCATCCCTCCTGTATGTGGTTGTTCTGTCCTGTTGTGCTGCTCTTCATGATTCCATCATAGCACAAAAAATTGGAATTGCAAGAGGAAAATGCAAAAATTTTTAGTTATGCTAAATTTTTTTGTATTTTCGCTTGCAATACTGCATTTATAGTGATAGTATTATGGTATCAAGCTGATGCCACGGGAAAAATGTGCAAATTGTCTAGTTATTTTCGTTTTTTCTCATTTTCTGTGCAGAGAAAATTGGAGAAGAAAAATGGAAACAATTTGGAAAAAGGAGAACGACTATGATAGTAATTGGAAATGGAAGACTGGTAACCAGAGACAGCAGCAATCCCTTCTATGAGAATGGTGCAGTGGTAACAGACGGCGGCACCATCGTGAAGGTGGGAGAGACCGCAGCAATCCGCAGGGAGTACCCGGATGCAGAGTTTGTGGACGCAAAGGGCGGAGTGATCATGCCTGCCTTCATTAACACCCATGAGCATATCTACAGCGCTATGGCGCGGGGCTTAAGCATTAATGGATATCATCCAAATGGATTCTTGGATATTCTGGATGGAATGTGGTGGACCATCGACCGCCATCTGACCCTGGAGCAGACCAGGCAGAGCGCTATGACTACTTATATTGACAGCATTAAGAATGGTGTGACCACCGTTTTTGACCACCATGCAAGCTTCGGCGAGATCCCGGACAGCTTATCTGCCATTGAAGATGCAGCTAAGACCCTGGGAATCCGTACTTGTCTCTGTTATGAGATTTCTGACCGGGACGGCAGGGAGAAGGCGCTGGCTTCTGTATTGGAGAATGAGCGTTTTATCAAGCATGCTCTGGCAGATGACAGCGATATGATCGCCGGCATGATGGGAATGCACGCTTCCTTTACCATCTCCGATGAGACCATGGCGCTGTGCCAGGAGCACAAGCCGGAGGGCGTGGGCTACCATATTCATGTGGCAGAGGGAATTGAGGATCTCCATCACTGTCTGAAGCATTACAGCAAGCGGATCCTGGACCGGCTGTATGACTGGAACATCCTGGGGCCGAAGACTATCACAGCCCACTGTATCTATGTAAATGAACATGAGATGCAGCTTTTGAAGGATACGGATACCATGGTAGTACATAATCCGGAGTCCAATATGGGCAATGCCTGCGGCTGTCCGCCTACTATGGCCATCGTACATCACGGCGTGCTCACCGGACTTGGCACCGACGGCTATACCCATGATATTTTGGAGTCCTATAAGGTGGCAAATGTGCTTCACAAGCATCATCTGTGCGATGCCAATGCTGCCTGGGGAGAGGTTCCGCAGATGCTGTTTGAGGGCAATGCAAAGATCGCAAACCGATACTTTAAGAAGCAGCTTGGGGTTTTAAAGGAAGGGGCTGCGGCAGATGTGATCGTTGCCGATTATATTCCGCGGACACCGATGAACGCTTCTAATGTGAACGGACATATCCTGTTCGGCATGACTGGCCGGAGTGTGGTGACCACCATGTGCAACGGCAAGGTGCTGATGAAAAACCGGGAGCTGATGGGAATTGATGAAGAGAAGGTGCTGGCTGATGTGAGAGCAGAGGCGGCGAAGCTGTGGAAGAGTATTAATGGTTAATGTGAAAGGAGTTTATTATGAGCGATAAGATGACCCCAATCCCATTTTCTAATTTAATGGAGTGGGTTTTAGATGAGCATAAGAAGGGTACTGTGTTTGGGATTCAGAGGCCGTTTGCGGCGGATCCGGAGCATGTGTACGAGATTTTCGGGCGGAAGCTGGAGACGCCTTTTGGGCCGGCGGCAGGGCCCCATACACAGCTGGCGCAGAATATTATGGCGGCTTACTATGCAGGCAGCCGGTTCTTTGAGCTGAAGACGGTGCAGGTGATCGATGGTGAGGATCTGCCGGTTTCCAAGCCTTGTATTAAGGCGGATGACGAGTGCTATAACGTGGAGTGGTCTACGGAGCTTTATGTGCCCCAGGCGTTTAACGAGTACGTAAAGGCATGGTTTGCCTGTCAGGTGATGGCCAAGGAGTTTGGGCTGGGAGCCATGGATGGATTCCAGTTTAATATGAGCGTGGGCTATGATCTGGCTGGTATTCAGACGGAGAAGGTGGATTCTTTTATTGAGGGTATGAAGGATGCTTCTGGTACGGCTGTATTTAAACAGTGCAGACAGTGGCTGTTAGACAACCTGGACCGGTTTGAGAAGCTGACCAGAGTGGATGTGGAGGGGATTTCTCCGGAAATCTGCAACAGCATTACCCTTTCCACGCTGCATGGCTGCCCGCCGGCGGAGATCGAGCGGATCGCTACCTATTTATTAACGGAGAAAAAGACCAATACCTTCATTAAGTGCAATCCGACCCTGCTAGGCTATGAGTATGCCAGAAAGCTGATGGATGATATGGGCTATGATTATGTAGCATTTGGCGATTTCCACTTTAAGGATGACTTACAGTATGAGGATGCGGTTCCGATGTTAACTCGTCTGCAGGCTCTGGCGGATGAGAAAAAGCTGCAGTTTGGCGTTAAGATCACCAATACCTTCCCGGTTGACATTAAGGCAGGGGAGCTTCCAGGCAATGAGATGTATATGTCTGGTAAGTCTCTGTATGCGCTGTCCATGTCGGTGGCAGAGAAGCTTTCCAGAGATTTCGGCGGCAAGCTGCGGATCAGCTACTCCGGCGGTGCAGATGCGTTTAATATTGAAGATATCGTTGAGGCAGGCATCTGGCCGGTGACTATGGCCACCACCATGTTAAAGCCGGGCGGCTACCAGAGGCTGGAGCAGATTGGAAAGCAGTTTGCAGCAAAGCCGGCAGCCGTATTTGCCGGCGTGAATACAGCTCGTGTGGCAGAGCTGGTGGAGGAAGTGAAGTCCAATAAGTATCATGTGAAGGCGGTAAAGCCGCTTCCTTCCAGAAAGATGAAAAAGGAAGTTCCTCTTGTGGACTGCTTCGTGGCTCCATGTAAGGAAGGCTGCCCGATCCATCAGGATATTACGGTGTACTTAAAGCTGGTAGGAGAAGGAAAGTATGAGGAAGCGCTGAAGGTGATTACGGAGAAGAATCCGCTGCCGTTTATCACCGGAACCATCTGTGCGCACAACTGTATGAGCAAATGTACCAGAAACTTCTATGAGGATCCGGTGAATATCCGCGGCTCCAAGCTGACGGCTGCAGAAGGCGGTTATGAGGCGTTAATGGCAGCGATGGCAGCCGGCCAGGCAGCGCCGAAGAATGGAAAGAAGGCAGCCGTGGTAGGCGGCGGCCCGGCAGGTCTTTCTGCTGCTTACTTCCTGGCAAAGGCAGGCTATCAGGTAACTTTACTGGAGAAGGATGAGAAGCTGGGCGGCGTAGTCCGCAACATCATTCCTGGCTTCCGGATTGAGGAGTCTGCCATTGAGAAGGATGTGGCTCTGGTAAAGGCAATGGGCGTTGAGATGATCACCGGTTCTGAGATCCAGGATATCAAGGCGTTAAAGGCAGTTTATGATGCAGTAGTTCTGGCAGTAGGCGCCGGGGTTCCAGGTTCTCTGCGTCTGGAGGAAGGCCAGACCATGAATGCGCTGGAATTCTTACGCAGCTTCAAGGAGACTGACGGCAAGGTGGCGCTAGGAAAGAATGTGGTTGTAATCGGCGGCGGAAATACTGCCATGGATACTGCCCGTGCAGCCAAGCGGAATGAAGGCGTAGAGAAGGTTTCCTTAGTTTACCGCCGTACCAAGCGGTACATGCCGGCGGATGCAGAGGAGCTGGAGATGGCCATCGAGGACGGCGTGGAGTTTGCTGAGCTTCTGGCGCCGGTGAAGCTGGCTGACGGTGTGCTGACCTGCAGGAAGATGGTGCTGGGCGATTATGATGCCAGCGGTAGAAGAGGCGTTGTAGAGACGGATGAGATCGTAACCGTGGCCGCAGATACGGTGATTGCAGCAGTAGGCGAGAAGGTTCCTTCCAGCTTCTACGAGGCAAACGGCCTTGCGGTGGATGAGAGAGGCCGCCTGGTTGTAAATCCGGAGACCATGGAAACCAGCGTGGACGGCATCTTTGCAGCCGGTGACGGCGTGAAGGGACCAGCTACCGTAGTAGAAGGAATCCGTGACGGCCGGATGGCTGCCGAGGGAATTGCGAAGAAATCTCTGGCATGTGATTTTGCCGAGGATGCAGATGCGGCAGTGATCTATGAGAAGAAGGGCAGACTGTTAAAGGAGAGCGATCAGCCGGAGAGCAGCCGCTGTCTGACCTGTTCCGCAGTCTGCGAGAACTGCGTGGAGGTTTGCCCCAACCGCGCCAATGTTTCCATCAAGGTGCCCCAAAGAGCAATGCACCAGATCATTCATGTGGACTACATGTGCAATGAGTGCGGCAACTGCAAGAGCTTCTGCCCGTATTCCAGTGCGCCTTACCTGGATAAGTTCACCTTATTTGCAAATGAAGCAGATATGGAGAACAGCAAAAATCAGGGCTTTACTGTTCTGGATGGGAAGACCGGAGCCTGCAAGGTAAGACTGTTCGGCAAAGTGCTGGATTATACGGTTGGCACGGAGAATGATGCAGTAGCAGAGGGACTTCGCGGAATCATTGATACGGTTGTGAAGGAGTATGCGTACCTGCTGATGAAGTAACGGTTCTGAAACCATATCAATAAAGAATGCAGCAGCAAAAGGAATACCCGCCCTGCAAAGAAGGGGGACATTCCTTTGCTGCAGGAAAGGCGGGCGGTCATATGGCAAGAATCAGGACGGAGAAGGTGGTTTTTACATTTCATACGACCACCCAGGCAATTTTTATGGAGAAGTGCTGTAAGGAAGCGGGGGCGGCAGGAAGGCTGATTCCGGTTCCGAGGCAGATTTCTTCCGGCTGCGGGATGGCCTGGTGCGCGCAAGCAGAGGCCAGACCGGCGCTGGAGGAACTGATTCAGGAAAAAGGTGTTGAGACAGAAGCGGTGTATGAGCTGCTTTTGTAATCACATAGATGGAAGGTAACAAGCAAAAGGAAAGAAATGAGGTTGAGGGTATGGCAACATTTTCAGTCAATGGGAAGGTTGTGACCGCCGGAAGGAATCAGAAGCTGCTTCGGTTTCTGCGGGATGAACTGGAGCTGTATTCTGTGAAGGACGGCTGCAGCGAGGGTGCCTGCGGAGCCTGTACGGTGCTGATTGACGGGGAGGTCTGTAAGGCCTGTGTGCCGGATACAGATTCCTTGGAGGGACGGCACATTATCACAGTGGAAGGCTTAAGCGATTGGGAGGAAAAGGTATTCACCTACGCTTACGGCGAAGCAGGGGCAGTGCAGTGCGGCTTCTGTATCCCGGGAATGGTGCTGTGCACCAAGGCGCTGCTGGATAAAAATCCAGATCCCAATGAGGAGGAAATCCGGTATGCGCTGCGGAATAATTACTGCCGCTGTACCGGTTATATCAAGATTATTGCAGCTGTGAAGCTGGCAGCTAAGATCATGCAGGAAGGCGTAATCCCGGAGGACAGTGAGACGGACTGGAAGCTGGGCTCCCGGGTCCATCGTCTGGATGTGGATGAGAAGGTGCTGGGAACCGGAAAATACCCGGATGATTTTGTGATGGAGGGAATGTGCTACGGATCCGCTGTGCGGAGCAAGTATCCCCGGGCCAGAATTCGTTCCATCGATACCTCAGCGGCCCGTGCTCTGCCGGGAGTGGCGGCAGTGGTAACTGCGGAGGATATTCCAGGTGAGAATAAGATCGGACATTTAAAGCATGACCAGTACACCCTGATTCCAGTAGGCGGTCTGGTTCACTATCTGGGTGATGCGGTGGCCTTGGTTGCGGCAGAAGACCGGGAAACCTTGGAAAAGGCAAAGAAGCTGGTGAAGGTGGACTATGAGGTTCTTCCGGCTGTACATAACATTGAGGAGGCGGCAGCGCCGGATGCTCCTTTGGTATTTGACGAGGAAACCTCCAATGTTCAGGCCTATAAGCATGTTCATCGAGGCAATGCGGAGGAAGCGATCCGGAAGGCTCCTCATGTGATTTCTCATCATTTTGAGACTCCGTGGACGGAGCATGCTTTCCTGGAGCCGGAGTGTGCGGTGGCCTTTATCGATGAGGACGGGGATGTGATGATTCGTTCCACCGACCAGTCCTCCCATACCACCCTTCACGAGTGCAGCCTGATGTTGGGAACCAAGAAGGTAAAGGTAGAAAATGCTCTGGTGGGGGGCGGCTTCGGCGGCAAGGAGGATATGTCGGTGCAGCATCATGCGGCTCTCTTGGCTTACGTAACCAGACGTCCGGTGAAGGTAAAGCTGAGTCGGGCAGAATCTCTGCTGGTGCACCCCAAGCGTCATCATTTCGTTATGGATTTCACCATGGGCTGTGACAATGACGGCAGAATCATGGGAGTAAAGGCGAAGGTGGCCTCAGATACGGGAGCATTTGCATCTCTGGGAGGCCCTGTTCTGGAGCGGGCCTGCACCCATGCAGCCGGCCCGTATGCTTACGAGAATTTTGAAATTGAAGGTACGGCTTATTATACCAACAATCCTCCGGCCGGTGCGTTCCGGGGCTTTGGAGTAACCCAGACCTGCTTTGCAACCGAGACGCTGCTGAATATGATGGCAGATAAAATCGGAATCACCCCATGGGAGATCCGGTACCGCAATGCCATCCGGCCATGGGGCGTGCTTCCTAACGGCCAGATCGTAGATGATTCCACCGGCCTGGTGGAAACGCTGGAGGCGGTGAAGGAAGACTATGAGGCGGCGCTGGCCGCCGGAAAGCCGGTGGGAATCGCCTGCGCCATGAAAAATGCCGGCGTTGGAGTGGGGATTCCGGATACAGGCCGGGTGAAGCTGATTGTAGAGGATGATGAGAAGCTGCATATCTACACCGGCGCCTCCTGCATCGGACAGGGCCTGGGAACGGTTCTGGTTCAGATGGTGGTGACCTGTACCGATTTGAAACGGGAAGATATTGTTTACGAGCGAAGCAACACCTGGATCGCACCAGATTCCGGTGATACCTCCGGTTCCCGCCAGACGCTGGTAACAGGTGAGGCCTGCTGCCGCGCCTGCGAGAAGCTGATGGAGGATTTCAAGGAAGGAGTCACGCTCCGCGATCTGGTGGGCCGGGAATATTACGGCGAGTATTTGGCAAAGACTGATCCTCTGGGAGCCAACGTTCCCAACCCGGTTTCTCATGTGGCTTACGGCTATGCCACTCAGATGTGTGTGCTGGATCCGAAAACGGGAAAGATTGATACCATTGTGGCGGCCCATGATGTGGGCAAGGCAGTGAACCCGCTGTCCTGCGA
>JAUNOF010000098.1 GCA_030537215.1 Lachnospiraceae bacterium | reverse complement strand
ACGTTTTGGCGGGCGCATTTGGCATCCCTGAATTCACGCCGCCTGATCGGCGGCATAGCTTTCAAAGTAAAGTTGGAGGTTTTTATGATTACTATATTGCTTGGAGTATTGGAAGAAGGCCTGGTATATGCCATTATGGCGCTGGGCGTCTACATCACCTATAAAATTCTGGATTTCCCGGATCTTTCTGTGGATTCCACCTTTCCCATGGGAGCCGCGATCACTGCAGTATCCATTATCGGCGGCATGTCCCCTGTCCTTACCCTGCCGCTTACCTTCCTGGCAGGTGCGCTGGCCGGCTGTGCCACTGGTTTGATCCATGTAAAGCTGAAGGTGCGGGATCTGCTCTCCGGCATTATCGTAATGACAGCCCTCTACTCCATCAACCTGCGGATTGCAGGAAAAGCGAACCTTCCTATTTTCAGCCAGCAGACCATTTTTGACAATGACTTTTTAAACCGTCTCCTGCCGGATTCCTGTAAGCCATACGCCGTTTTGCTGGTGCTGATCGTGATCGTGCTGATCTGTAAAATCCTTCTGGATCTGTACTTAAAGACCCGCTCCGGCTACCTGCTCCGGGCAGCGGGAGATAATGAAACCCTGGTCACTTCCCTGGCAAAGGATAAGGGAACGGTAAAGATCCTGGGACTTGCCATCGCAAACGGCTTTGCCGCCCTGGCCGGCTCCATCTACTGCCAGCAAAAGGGATTTTTTGAGATCTCCATGGGTACCGGAACCATTGTCATCGGCCTGGCAAATGTTATCATCGGAACCCAGCTTTTCAAGCGGGTATCCTTTGTAAAGGCCACTACCGCCGTTATTATCGGCTCCATCATCTACAAGGCCTGTGTCTCCATCGCCTTAAGCCTGGATGTGATCCATATCGGCCGCGTTACCATCACTCTGCCGGTGACGGCTTCGGATCTGAAGCTGGTTACTTCGATCCTGTTCCTGATCATTCTGACCGTTGGAAATCGAAAAGGAAAGAGAGGAAAAGCTCATGCTTGAATTACGACACATTGAAAAATACTATAATGCAGGTACGGTGAATGAAATGTGCCTTTTCGATGATTTTAACCTGACCATCCAGGATCATCAGTTCGTTTCCGTTGTAGGAAGCAATGGTTCGGGAAAAACCTCCATGTTGAATCTGATCTGCGGCAGCATCCCCTTAGACGGAGGCCGTATCCTGATGAACGGCAGGGACATCACAGGACTCCCGGAATATAAGCGCCAGCGCTCCATCGGCCGCGTCTACCAGAACCCGGCCATGGGCACCTGCCCCAATATGACCATTCTGGAAAATATGTCCCTGGCGGATAATAAAGGCAAGCCCTTCCACCTTCTCCCCGGTACTAACCGACAGCGTATCGATTACTACCGGGAAAGTCTAAAGAAGCTGGGACTTGGTCTGGAAGACAAGCTGGAAGTAAAGGCCGGGGTTCTCTCCGGCGGTCAGCGGCAGGCGATGGCCCTTCTGATGGCCACTATGACTCCCATCGAATTCCTGATTCTGGACGAACACACTGCTGCCCTGGATCCTAAAACCGCCGAAACAATCATGATCCTGACCGATCAGGTAGTAAAAGAAAAGAGTCTGACTACGATCATGGTAACCCACAACCTGCGCTACGCAGTGGAGTACGGCGACCGACTTCTGATGATGCATCAGGGCCATGCCGTGATCGATCAGACCGGTCCGGAAAAAGCTTCTGTCAATATCGATGATATTTTGAAAAAATTTAATGAAATCAGTATCGAGTGCGGCAATTAAGCTGCACTCGTTTTTCTTTCTTCCCGGTTTTTCTGCAGAATCATTGCTGCTGTTCAGGTAACAGCAACGAATAATTCAACCACCTCACATTAATAGACATATGTTGACTTATTGACCAAAATGTATTATACTAACAGCAGTTAACTTTCAAACATGAATCGTAGAATTGAGTAACCGTTCAAGGTATCTGAACTGTTACAGAATTGATGGTATTGAGCCGCTACGAATTGAAAGCAGATTCTAAGGAGGCGCTATGAAAACAGAAGTTTTAGATAGAAGAGTTCGAAAAACCAGGCAGCAGCTCCGCCGTTGTCTGGCCACCCTTTTAAAGGAGAAGAAAATCCAGGAGATCACGGTCCGGGAGATTACAGAAATGGCAGACTTAAATCGCGGTACCTTCTACCTGCATTATAAGGATGTCTTTGACCTTTTGGAGCAGGTGGAACACGATCTGCTGCGGGAGTTTAATTCTACCCTGCAGAAATACCAGGCCTCAGATGTCCAGCAGAAGCCTTCTCTCATCTTCTCCGATGTATTCCACTGCGTTAAGAAAAATGCGGATATGGTTCAGATCCTCCTTGGAGAAAACGGAGATCTGAACTTTGTCAATCAGGTCAAGGAATTAGTGCGGGAAAAATGCTTAAAGGACTGGGTAGAGCTGTTTCGTCAGCAGAAGTCCAAGCAGTTTGACGCCTACTATGCCTTCGTGGTATCCGGCAGCATCGGTCTGGTCACCTACTGGCTGGAAAGTGGTATGCAGGAAACCCCGGAGGAGCTGGCTGCCACTGCAGAGGGCATTATGATAGACGGGATCAAGGTTCTGTTCAAGTAAAGAACCTTGATCCCGTCCATTTTATAAAAATTTTTCCAGATAAGCCTTCACAGAACGGCTCATTTCCCTGGAAAAGTCAGACATGTACTTTCTTTGGCAGAATGCACGCAGCCATGCCTCATAATTTCCAGCAGGTGTATTGTGCTCCAGCATTCCCTTTAGCTGTTCCCGATCCAGCTGCTGGTATCGGTTTTCATGGACGATGTACTGCATCGCTGCCCGCTTTGGCTTCTTCCGCTCCTTCTGCTGCTTTGTGGGATATCCGAATACCACCATCACAGCCGGCATCACATAATCTGGCAATCCCAGCAGCTCCCGATGTAATTCACAGTTTTCCAGAATATCACCAATGTAGCAGGAGCCAATTCCCAGACTTTCTGCTGCAGTCACCCCATTCTGAGCTGCGATTGCGGCATCCTCCAGGGCAAGAAGGATATCACCGGGCTCCGGCTTTCTGGCATCGATCCCGCAGGAACGATATGCATCATACCACTTCTGGGCATCTGCACAGAAGATCAGCACCAGAGGCGCCTTGGCGATAAAGGGCTGATCGTCACAGGTGACAGACAATTTCTCCTTCAGCTTCTGGTCCGTAATATCGATGATGGTATAAAGCTGCTGATTGCCGGCAGAGGGCGCCTGACAGGCTGCCTCTAAAATCAACTGCTTCTTTTCCGGCTCGATCTCCCGTTCTTCATATACCCGGACTGATTTCCGGTTAAACAGACTCTGAATCACCGGATTCTTCTTTATACGCTGCTCTTCCATCCGGTTATTCCCTCCTTATCCTTCTCGATCACGCTGAGCTTCACCCTGAATCTGACTTCCGCCAGCTTACCGTGCCATCTCGCTCTGCGGCCCCTTCTGATTATGAGCCTTGATGATCGTCTCGATTTCTTCCAGATTCGAGGTGGGCATATCACCTGGAATGGTGTTCTTTACCGCACTGGTGGCATTGCCGAACTGAACCGCCTTCATACAGTCACCGCCGCTGGTTAAAAGACCGTAGAGAGCACCGGAAATATAGGCATCGCCGCTTCCGATCCGGTCAACTACTTCAATATCCCGGTATGGCTCTTCCTCATAAAACTCATCCTTGGCTGCATCGTACATCACGGAGCCAAAGGTATGACGCTTAGGGCTGTGTACGATCCGCTGGGTGGATGCCACCACGCTGACCGGATATTCCTCGGTAAAGCTCTTCATCATCTCCTTGGCCGTTCCGGTCTTTTTAAAGGTAAGACGGGCTGTATCCTCGGAGCAGAAGAAAATATCCACATAGGGAAGGATCTGCTCGATACATGCCTTTGCCTCTTCTCCTGTCCAGAGATTACCGCGGAAATTGACATCGAAGGAAACCAGAGTTCCGGCTGCCTTAAACCGCTTAATCATCTCGATGGTGGTCTCCCTGGCCTTCTGGCTCAAAGCCATGGTAATGCCGCTGGTGTGGAAGCATCTGGTAGCTCCATACACATCTGCCGGAATCTCGTTAATGTCCAGGGAATAGAAGGAGCTGTTGGTTCGGTCATAAATGACTTTGGGTTTTCTGGGATATGCGCCGTTTTCATAATAATAGATCCCTACACGGGCATTTGGATTGTTATCGTAAATAAAGAAGTCATCGCTGACTCCATAGGAACGGATCTTTCCCTTCATAAAGCTTCCGATATCATGGGACGGCAGCTTGGAGATAATACCGGTATGCAGGCCCAGCAGGGATACGCCGGTAGCCACATTTAACTCAGCGCCTCCTACCTGCTTTTCAAATACATCACAGCGCATCAGGCGCTCATTATTTGGCGGTGACAGACGGAGCAGAAGCTGTCCGAAGGTTACTAAATCAAAGGTCCTGTTGGTCACATTATTCATATTTTCCTCCATTCTGTGCGTGTTTCTCAGCACAAACAGAAAGGCGCTGCAAAACACCACCGGAAACAGTCCACCTGTCTTCCGTTTCTCGGGTTTTGCAGCGCCCTGCCTAACGATTATCTCTGAACACGTCCGGAGCCGTCGCCGCCAGCCAGGTTATCAACCTCGGCACGGGTAACCAGATTGAAGTCACCAGGAATGGTGTGCTTTAATGCAGAAGCTGCTACTGCAAACTCCAGAGCCGCCTTCATATCCTTGCCGTCTGCCAGACCGCAGATCAGACCTGCTGCGAAGGAGTCGCCGCCGCCTACACGGTCAACGATCGGGGTGATGGAGTACTTTCTGGAATGATAGAACTCACGGGTCTTTCCATCCATAATGCATGCAGACCAGCCGTTGTTGGATGCAGAATAACTCTCACGTAAGGAGCTGATGATATACTTGAAGCCGAACTTGTCAGCCATCTGATTGAAGATGTCAACGTAACCAGCCAGCTCTAAGTCTCCGGAGGTAACATCCGTCTTGCCAGGCTTGAAGCCTAATACCTTCTCAGCATCCTCCTCGTTGCCGATGCACACGTCAACGTACTGCATTAAGTTGGTCATAACCTTCTGAGCCTTCTCAGAGGACCATAATTTCTTACGGAAGTTTAAGTCTACGGATACCGTAACGCCGTGAGCCTTAGCAGCCTTTAAAGCAGCCTCGGTCAGCTCGATTGCAGCGTCAGATACTGCTGGAGTGATACCGGTAAAGTGGAACCAGTCAGCCCCCTCGAAGATCTCATCAAAGTTGAACTCATCAGGAGTTGCGGTAGCGATGGAGCTGTCAGCACGGTCATAAACAACGTTGGAAGCTCTCATAGCAGAACCGGTCTCTAAGAAGTAGATACCTAATCTCTTACCGCTTCTTGCAATGTGCTTGGTTCCTACATTGTACTTTCTTAATGCAGCAACTGCACAGTCACCGATTGGGTTAGCCGGTACAGCAGATACAAACTCAGCATCATGGCCGTAGTTTGCCAGGGAAACTGCTACGTTAGCCTCGCCGCCGCCGTAGTTGATATCGAACTCGTCTGCCTGGATGAATTTCTCATTATTGGGGGTGGATAATCTTAACATGATCTCGCCCATGGTAACAATCTTTGCCATTTTCTTTTCTCCTTTTATGACCTTATTTTTTTCTTTATTATGCTCTTGCTGCTGCAACAGCTGCCACAAACTCCTGAGCCTTAGCGGTTACTGCTGCGAAATCGCCTGTCTTAGCGCCCTTGGTTAAGCTGCTTCCGGTACCTACTGCGTATGCGCCTGCCTTTAACCACTTGTCAACATTATCTACATCAACACCGCCGGACGGCATGAACTCGCCCTGTGGCAGAGGTCCCTTAAAGGAGCTGATTGCAGACGGTCCTACAATATTGCCTGGGAAGATCTTGATGATGTCGCAGCCTGCCTCTAATGCGGTGATTGCCTCAGTTGGGGTCATAACGCCTGGCAGCATCGGTACTCTGTAGCGGTTGCACAGTTTAATGGTCTCTACGTTTAAGCCTGGGCTTACTACATAGTTAGCGCCTGCCAAGATAACCTGACGAGCGGTCTCTGGATCCAGAACAGTGCCTGCGCCGATTACAACCTTGTCATTATCTCTGTACTTGTTTGCCATGGCAGCGATAAAGTCAACTGGGTTGCCCTCATCCATGGTCATGGTAATTTCGATGAAGTTGATGCCGCCTGCGATAATCGCATCAACCACCTTCTCGCCCTGCTCTAAGTTCTTTGCACGAACTACAGCTACCAGGCAGTCTTCCTTCATTCTTGCCAAAACCTGTTCTTTTTTCATGTTTCTCTCCTTCTTTCTTTATTATTCGCATATACGAATCAATTTCGTAAATGCAATTTTTATACTTTGATTCTACTCCCTGCTTCCAGATTTGTCAACAGTAAAAGCTAAGTTTTTCAAGCATTTTCAAGCTTTTCTGTTTTTTCTCCCATATATCCTAATAACCTGGAAATCTCAGCCGCCTTTTTCTGAACCAGCAGCCCCAATGCCTCGTAATTTTCCGTAGGCTTGTACAGGCTGGATGCACTGATGGCGCCCAGCACCTGCCCTTCCCGATCAAAAATCGGAGCTCCCACACATTCCATGTGGTCTTCTCCTTCTCTGGCATCCAGAGCATATCCCTTCTCCTGCACCAGCTCCAGCTCCTTCAGCAGATGCTCTGTGGACATGATCGTTCTTGGCGTCTTCTGGCGGAAATGGATCCGGTCCATGATCGGCCTCCTGTCCTCCTCATCCATGAAGGCCAGGATCGCCTTCCCCAGAGAGGTGCAATACAGCGGATTTTTCGTTCCTACCGTGGCGGTGGTGATGATCGGGTTCTCTGGTTCGAACTTACAGATATAAACCACCTCATGGCCAGTCAAAACCCCATAGAAGACGGTCTTGCCGATCTCTCTGGAAAAGGCACGCAGCTCCGGCTCAATCGTACTGAGAACATCCAGATGATTGGTATAGCTGACACCGATCCGGTAAGCTGTCAGTCCGATGGTATAAATCTGCTTCTGCCCTTTCGTCACATGGACCATACCGGTTTCCACCAGCGTCGTCACAATATCATAGGCACTGGTCTTCGGCATTTCCAGTGATTCGCAGATCTCATCCAGCGTGATTCCGTCCGGCCGCTTGGAAACCAGCTTTAAGATCTCCACACTTCTAAGCGTTGTTCTGTTCAGCTTCATAATGATCCCTCTTTTCATAGAGTTGATTCGCGAATTAGATTTATATTCGTATATCCGGTATCTTAAGTATACTGGCTTCGGCTGAAAAAAGCAACAAAAAGTCACATGGAAATCAAGGTTCTATTATTAATTCCTTATAAAGTCACGCCCTGCTTGAAGATCGCCCAGTCGTGGAAACCAGCTTCCTCTGCCTTAACCTGCTTTCCGGAAGCCACATCCAGAACGAACTGGAACAATGCCGCAGCCAGATCTTCCTTGGTAGCATCTTCCACCATACGTCCTGCATTAAAATCGATCCAGTTGCTCTTATGTCCTGCCAGCTTGGAGTTGCTGGAAATCTTTACCGTGGGAACCGGAGATGCGAAAGGCGTTCCTCTTCCCGTGGTGAACAGTACAATATGAGCGCCGGACATAGCCAGTGCAGTGGAAGCCACCAGATCATTGCCGGGAGCGCTTAATAAGTTCAGTCCTTTTACCTTAACCGGCTCCGTGTAGGATAATACGCCCTTGACCGGCGAACTTCCGGACTTCTGGGTACAGCCTAAGGACTTATCCTCCAGTGTGGAAATACCGCCCTTCTTATTGCCTGGAGAAGGGTTCTCATAGATAGTCTGGTCATGACGCTTGAAATAATTCTTAAAATCATTAATTAAATTTACCGTCTGATCAAACAGCTCCGGCGTCTCGCAGCGGTTCATCAGCAGCGTTTCAGCGCCGAACATTTCCGGAACCTCTGTCAGGATGGTGGTGCCGCCCTTAGAACATAAGATATCGGAGAATGCGCCTACTACCGGGTTTGCCGTAATACCGGACAGACCATCAGAGCCGCCGCACTTCATGCCGATAATCAGTTCGCTGGCGTCTACCTTCTCTCTGGTGAAGGAGCCTGCATATTCGGCCAGTTCACCTAAGATCTTCATGGCCTCCTCCTGCTCGTCCTCCACATCCTGGCACTGCAGGAAGCGTACCCGCTTCTCATCGTACTCACCGATGTAATCCATCAGCACCGGGATATTGCTGTTCTCACAGCCCAGTCCCAGAACCAGTACGCCGCCGGCATTTGGATGATGGATCATGTCAGCCAGGATCTTTCTGGTGTTCTCCTGATCATCCCCCATCTGAGAACATCCGTAAGGATGGGTGAAGGCTGCTACTGCATCAATGGTTCCGCCAACAAACTTCTGTGCCTTCGCCTCAAGGGACTTGGCGATGGAATTCACACAGCCTACCGTAGGAACGATCCACAGCTCATTGCGGACGCCTACCTTGCCGTCCTTTCTGCGGAAACCGTCAAAATATGCATGCTCCGTTTCCTTTACCTTAGAAGCCACCGGCTCATAGGTGTAGGTCAGCAGATCGCCTAAGGCGGTCTTTAAATTGTGTACATGTACCCACTGTCCCTTCTGGATGTCTTCCTTGGCATGGCCGATCCGGAAGCCGTACTTCACCACATCTTCCCCGGCCTTGATTGCCTTTAAAGCAAACTTATGGCCCTGGGGAATCTCCTCCAGAGTCACTACTTCCTCCCCTGCTACCTGCAGAGTTTCGCCCTTTTCAATGGGCCGCAGCGCTACCGCTACATTGTCATCCTCATGGATCTTCACAAAGTCCTGCATGATTCTTCTCCTCTTCTTTTTCTGAGCAAATTGTAAGTGCTTACAATTATCATACAAAAAACTGGTCAGAAAGTCAATAAAAAAATAGAAAAGTATTGCATTATTTGTTAACAATATGTATAATAAGAGTAGCTTGTAAGTACTTACAGAATTTGAGGTGATTAGATGAACATTTATGACGTATCAAAAACGGCAAATGTTTCCATCGCAACCGTTTCCAGAGTTTTGAACGGAAATCCAAATGTCAGTGATAAGACCAGAACCAGGGTGCTGGATGTTATGGAGCAGCTGGGATATACACCGAATGTATTTGCAAGAGGCCTTGGACTGAATACCATGAAAACCATTGGAATTATGTGTTCGGACTCTTCTGATTTATACCTGGCAAGCGCAATTTATTATCTGGAAAGAAATCTTCGTTCAAATGGCTATGACGCCATACTCTGCTGCACCGGTTATGAACTGGAAACAAAACAAAAGTATTTTGACCTGCTCTGCTCCAAACGGGTAGATGCCATTATTCTTGCAGGCTCTAAGTTCATTGAGTTGAAATCACGGGATAACGCCTATATCCAGGATGCTGCCAAGAATATTCCCATTATGCTGCTAAACGGCTACCTGGAAGGGAATCATATTTACTCCACCCTCTGCGATGACCAGGCTGCTACCTATCATGCTGCGTCCCAGCTGATCAAGTCCGGACGATGCCGGATCCTGTATCTGTATTCCAGCGTTTCCTACAGCGGAATGAATAAGCTTAAGGGTTATCAGAATGCTCTGGCCGACGCAGGAATGGATCTGGGACCGGATTACATCCGCCAGTGTCCGAAGGATATTACGGCAGCGAAGGAACTGCTGCTTTCCCTCCACAAACAGGGGCTGGAGTTTGACTCTATTATGACCTCTTCGGACGCCCTGGCTGCAGGAGCAGTGAAATTTGCCCATACGGCAGGGCTTCAGATTCCTGAGGAGCTTTCCATCATCGGCTACAACAATTCCATCCTGTCCCGGTGCACCGACCCAGAGCTAACCAGCGTGGACAGCAAGGTGGAGGCCCTGTGCACTACCACCATCAACACACTTATGGGTGTTTTCAACGGCATAAATGTCCCCAGCCGGACTACCATTGCCGCTGATCTAATAAAAAGAGAAACCACCAATTTCTAACAATTAAAGGAGGAGAACTACAATGCAACCATTTATGGACAAAGACTTCATGCTGAACACTGACATGGCAAAAACTTTATACCACGACTTTGCAGAGAACATGCCGATCGTGGATTATCACTGCCATATCAATCCTCAGGAGATCTATGAAGACAGAAAGTTCGACAATATCACTCAGGTATGGCTGGGCGGCGACCACTACAAGTGGCGTCAGATCCGTTCCAACGGCGTTGATGAGAAGTATATCACCGGAAAAGATTCCACCGACCGTGAGAAGTTCCAGGCCTGGGCAGAGACTATGCCGAAGCTGATCGGCAACCCGCTGTATCACTGGAGCCACTTAGAGCTTCGCAAGTACTTCGGATACCAGGGCTATTTAAACGGCGATACCGCAGAGGAGGTTTGGAACCTATGCAACGCTAAGCTGCAGGAGGACGGGATGTCTGTCCGCAACCTGATCCGTCAGTCCAATGTTAAGCTGATCTGCACCACCGACGATCCGGTAGATTCCCTGGAGTGGCATGAGAAGATCGCAGCTGACCCAACCTTTGAGGTTCAGGTACTTCCTGCATGGCGTCCGGACAAGGCTATGAACGTTGAAAAGCCAACCTACGCAGATTATATTGCTACCCTTTCCAAGGTAAGCGGAATCCAGGTTACAAATTTTGCAACCTTAAAGGAAGCATTACAGAACCGTATGGCATTCTTCAATGACCATGGCTGCTGCGTATCCGACCACGCATTAGAGTATGTAATGTACGTTCCGGCTGATGAGGTAGAGCTGGATGCCATCATCACCAAGAGCTTAAACCACGAAGCAATCACCAAGGAGGAGGAGCTGAAATTCAAGACCGCCTTCATGCTGTTCGTGGCAAAGGAATACTGCAAGATGGGCTGGGCAATGCAGCTCCATTACGGCTGCAAGCGCGACAACAATGCTTACATGTTCGAGCAGTTAGGCGCAGACACCGGCTTCGACTGCATCAACAACTACGCTCCAAGCGCACAGATGGCTGATTTCTTAAATGCATTAAGTGCAACCAATGAGATCCCGAAAACCATCATCTACTCCTTAAATCCAAACGATGATGCTTCCATCGGCACCATCTTAGGCTGCTTCCAGAGCACGGAGACCGCAGGCAAACTGCAGCAGGGTTCCGCATGGTGGTTCAATGATCACTTCAAGGGCATGACCGACCAGATGAC
This sequence comes from Lachnospiraceae bacterium, assembly GCA_030537215.1. Taxonomy (GTDB): domain Bacteria; phylum Bacillota; class Clostridia; order Lachnospirales; family Lachnospiraceae; genus Caccovicinus. Next base: position 647 of record JAUNOF010000098.1, on the reverse strand, counting down.
CTCCTTAGCAAACTTAGGCTGCTTAGGCAATTTCATCGGCATGCTGACCGACTCCAGAAGCTTCTTATCCTACACCAGACATGACTACTTCCGCCGGATCCTGTGCCGTTTGATCGGCTCCTGGGTAGAGGAAGGCATGTATCCGGCTGATATGAAGGCATTAGAGAGCATCGTAAAGAATATCTGCTTCAACAATGCAGTAAACTACTTTGGCTTTAAGCTGTAATATCCTGATTTCCCAGATTACAGAGCGTTAACATGCAAAACAGGCAGCATACAAACCCTTTGGGAATGTATGCCGCCTGTTTTATCTTTGTCTTGCACTTTTAAGCCCTCATTTTCTCCAGCCTTTCAACCCGGTCGTTTAAGGACTGAACCATCTGAAAAACCAAGGTGATATTGGTATCCTCCAGCCTTGCGATCTGATAATACTGCTTCATATCGTTCACATCCTGCTGCACCCGGTCGATCTTCTTATCCAGCATTTCATGAACCCGATCCAGCTCCCGCAATACCATATTTTCAGATCCAGCCAACTCCTCCTTCATGAAACCTTTCATCCGGAGTTCCGACTCTGTAATCCGCCTTTCCATTTTTTTGTCAAAGCGCTCTTCTAATTCCACCATTCGCGTTTCCGTCTTTTGGTC
>JAUNOF010000097.1 GCA_030537215.1 Lachnospiraceae bacterium | reverse complement strand
GGCTTTTTAAAAAGCTTTATTCTATTTTTGTATTTCTTCGTGAAACAGCCCTAGACAGATTATACCGCAATCCTCTGGTTGAACCGCAACCCAGCTCCTTTCTGACTGTGTCCTGCTGTCTTCCTTTTAATCGGTTTTCTGCCTTCCCAGCAAAACCGCAAACAGCACCATTCCCACAATGGTAATTCCGGGGCAAACCATTCCGGCAAAAATTCCCCATCGTTCTGCCACTGCGCCGACCACATAGGGCATGACAATGGCGCCGATGCCGGCCGCCGGAAGCAGGACTCCCATGGTCGCATTATTCATGGACCGGTTAGCCTGGGCAATTCCGGTGGGATAGCAGCCGGATTCACTGACACCGAATAAGAATAAGCACAGAAGCGCAATCCCTCCGCTGTTGGAAACCAGCAGCAGCACATAGGTTACCAGAGACGCAATGCTCATGACAAACAGAGAGCGGAGCCGGCTGTTCTGCGGCAATACGAACGCAATCGCCAGGCGGCCAACCAGCATCGCCAGCCAGATCACCGTCACCGTCAATTCGCTGAGGGCGCCGGTTAAGATCCCCTGATCCTTAAAATAAGTCACCAGCCATCCCGTTACGCTGATTTCCGTACATTGCTGAAAAAACATAAAGCATACGGTATACCAGAAGTGCCGTTCCCGCAAAAAGCCGGTGTCATTGTCCCGCTTAGCTTCCTTCCGATCCGAGCTCAGTCCCATTCCTGCAAACAAGAGCCACACCATCAGACCAGACACCGCCAATGCACACAAAGGCGCTTTCCAGAACTGCATCTGATTGCTTGCCAGGTACAGCACCGGAGCTGCCAGGCTGCCCACTGCAAAAAGCGCATTGATAATATTCACACACTTTGTCCGGTCCGTCGCCGCCTGACCGGCCACAACCGTGCCGCTGTTCATGGTACTTCCCTTTCCCAGACCAATCAGCAGAAAAGCAAGAAGCAGAATCACCGGATTTCCAGATAAAACCAGAAGCACATAGCCGGCCGCCAGACCTGCGCTTAAACTTAACACGGTGGTTTTTGTCCCCAGAAACTGGGGAAGCGCCGCACATAATAATCCTGACAGCAGATTTCCCACGCTTAACAGCGCAAGCAGCGTTCCCGATAAATCATACGACAAATCATACTGCTGCCTTAGCAATGATAGGATTACACTGGCGCTGGACACGCACAGACCGTCAAACACCATAATGATATATGCTTTTTTCGCTGCTTCCCTTTTTAAGTTCCCGCTCATTTTATTTTCTCCATTACCTGATCTTTTGTTTCACTCCTCTCTATTATAGATTTTCAGCCAGTTTTTTACAAGCCTTTTCTAAAATTGCAAATGCACTCCCTTTACTGGGACAGGCTCTGCGCAGACCTGCCGGAACCGTAATGAAGCTCTTCGTTGGCTTTTTCAACATTCAATTTGAAAAGAATCAGCGTAATCAGCAGATTAAAGATCATCGGCATCCACAGATACATAATATGGAGCATATTGATGCAGGAGGCTGTCTGCTCAGCCGCTCCTCCCACATAGCCGCTGAACGCCAGAAGCCATCCGGCCATTGCCGTACCGATACCGCCGCCAAGCTTCGTTCCAAGGGAGGTGCAGGAATACATAGTGCCGTCCACACGCTTGCCTGTTTTAAGATACGTATATTCCGAACACGCTGCGATCAGCGCGTTCATATCGCCCTGCAGCGGACTCATTCCCACAGCGGCGATTGCCGTGCAGGCAAGCATCAGGGGAACGCTTCCTATATACCCGGCGACTACCACGCCCAATCGTCCGATGGTACCGATGGTGTATCCGTAAAGGTTCAGCTTATACATACCGCGGAATCTAGCTACAAGCGCCGGTGTAAACAGCAGTCCGAGAATCATGGGAATGTTAATCGCCCATGAAAATACCCCCAGCAGATTGGCATTTTTCAGCACATAGGTCATGAAATAAATTCCCATGTTCAGCGTTGCGGAATAAATCTGCATCAGAATATAAGCTGCACAGATCATCAGATAATATTTGTTGTGAATCAGCAGCTTAAATGCCTGGATCAGGCTGTATTTCTCTTCCGGCGCCTCCTCTTCCTGTGAAATTTCATTCTCTGCCAGCTCCTCTAAAGAAAGCTCCTTTACAGAAAATACAGATATGGAGTTGGAGATCACACCTACAACCGCATAGATAATTGCTACCGTTCTCCAGGCCGCCGCTCCGCCGCCGAAAAAGGCTACCCATCCTACTGTAATCGTCTGGATCAGCATACTTGTGCCAAAGGCAAACATGAAGCGGATCGATCCCATCTGCACCCGTTCATGGCTGTTCTTTGTAATCAGCGCTGTAAGGGCAGAGTATGCAATATTATTTGCTGTATAAAAGCCGGCATTCAGCAGGGTATACGCAATGAAAAACCAGGCATACTGCGCAAACGCGCTGATATCAGCCGGAATTACGAAAATCGCCACCAGACAGAGGGCGCATCCGAAATAGCCGTAAAACATCCAGGGCCTGGCCTTTCCCATCCTGCTGTGGGTCCGGTCAATCATGGAACCAAAAAAGATATCGCTGATCCCGTCAAACAGCTTGGAAACCGCAATCAACGTGCCTACCACTCCCGCGTTCAGACCTACGGTGTCAGTAAGAAAGATCATTACAAAGGCCGACAAAAGCGCATACACCACATTGCCTGCAATATCGCCGGAGCCGTAGCCAACCTTATTATACCATTTTAAATACCGTTTCTCTTGCATATTCCAACCCCCCTTAATTCCTCTTTCCGCTTTCCATCTGCAAATTCAATGAGAACGTAAATGCTTCCTCTGCCAGTCTGTAGATTTCCTTTGGTCTGGGTCCGCAGCTGTTGGAACCGATACCGTTCTGTCTGAAATCCAGGTTTAATACGGTGCTGCCGCAGGGAAGCAATTCAAAATTATGCTTCTTCCGGGTCAGCTCCTCCTGGGTGTAAACAGAGGCATTGAAGGAAAAGGGCTTTTCTCCGTAGGCTCTGATCCTGCTGTTTTCTCCGCTGACCATAACATAATCGCAGTGATTGTGGCTGCCGTTCTCCTGCGGCTTCAGGTAATCCTCGTGAAGCTCTGCAACCTTTGAGGAATAGACCCCATGGCTGGCTGCCCGGCATTTGTCCACATAGCTTTCCTCCGGTCCCATACCGAAATACGTCACCTGATCCATTTTCTCCGGAAGAAACAGCCGAAGTCCGAACCGCGGCAGCTCCGGGAAATCCATATCCCGCACCACATCCATCCGCACAGAAATCTGTCCCCCATTGTTAATCACCCAAACTGCATCCATATTCATCATTCTCTGGACCGTTACAGCTGTCATCGCCATTTTGCTGCGAATTTCCAGATGATCGGCTGTCAGAATATAATTCGTCTCATATGCCCTTGATACGGCTCTGTCATACATGGCCTTCTGCCATTCCGCCTTAATGTACATGTCATTGTCCGTGGGAGCTCTCCACACATTCACCTCCATAGGCCGGTCAAGAAATTCCATCCCGTTTGCTGTCAGCCGGTCAAAGGTACCGTACAGCTTGCTGTAAACATAGGTAAAGGTGTCTCCCTCTACAAACAGCTGCTTCTCCGTTTCTGAAACCCGAAGCTGAGGAAGATCGTTTGCGGCTTCTGTTGATTCCATCTGCCACCTAAGACTTGTCTGGTTGCGGGGATCACCGTTTTCCAGAGCGATCTCGTCGAATCCCAGCACATGGCCCCGGGGACGGAATGCGTCCGGCGCCTTCAGCGTATAAATTACCTTCAGGTATGCCCGCCCCTTTTCCGGTATCTGAAGGGGAAGGGAAACCTGCCCTTCCTGCCGGGGCAAAATTTCCGGAAACCCAAAACTTTGGATTTTGCCTGAGGAAGTCACCTGGCCATCTGCGCTTACCTCATAAGAAATATCAAGATATGCTCCAAGCTCCCTATAATTCATTTCATTTTTCAGCACAAGAATTCCGTTTTTCTGGTCATAGGAGCAAACCCTTGCCGGTCTGTGGACATTTTTGTATTCCAGCAGTCCGGTGTGGGGCCTTCTGTCTGGATATACAAGGCCGTCCATACAGAAATTTCCATCCTGAGGATATTCTCCATGGTCGCCGCCGTAGAAATAGACATCCTTTCCGTTTTCGTTTTTACCTTTATAAACAGCGTGATCACACCATTCCCATACAAAGCCGCCGCAGATGCAGTCATATTTCTCAATCAGCTTAAAATACTCCTCATAATCCCCTGCCCCGTTTCCCATAGAATGGCAGTATTCACACATAATGTACGGCTTATCCGGATTTGATTCCACATAATCCGTCACTTCCCTAAATCCCGGGTACATGCGGCTGTACAGATCAATATTGGAATAATCATATTTTCTTTTATTCCCCTTGTAGTATGCGCTCTCATAATGGGTCAGCCTGCTGGGATCATACTGCTTCGTCCAGGCCAGCGCTTTTTCAAAGGTGCAGCCGTACCCGCATTCATTCCCCATAGACCAGATGACCACAGACGGACGGTTTTTATCTCGTTCCACCAGCTTTTTGACCCGGTCCATGGTAGCCTCGTCAAATTCCGGATTATCCGAGATCAGCTCGTTCCATCGGCTGGCCCGTTCCGCATCGGTGTCATTGGAATAGCAGAGCATCCATGGACCGTGGCTCTCATTGTCCGCCTCGTCGATTACAAAGAAGCCATATTGATCGCACATTTGATAAAACATAGGCTGATTGGGATAATGGCTGGTACGGATCGCATTAAAATTATGCTGCTTCATCATTTCCAGATCCTTTTTCATCTGGTCCACCTGGATCACAGGGCCGGTAACAGGATCAGAATCATGCCGATTCACACCCCGGAATTTAACCGGCACCCCATTGAGATACACCACATTTCCTTCTATGTGAATCTCGCGGATACCGATCCGCTCCGTTATCACCTCGTTTTCCGTTTCAAGAACCAGCGTATATAAATACGGCTGCTCACTGTTCCACAGGCGTGGCTCTTTCATCTCAAATCCAATGTCTCCCTGGTAAACAAAATCGGTAACGATCCGGTCTTCTGCGTCGTAGACCGATGCCTTCACCGGAATCGTCTTATCCAGATACTTGGTGCGGATCGTTACAAGAGCCCTGTCCTCTTCCACTTTTGTGTTGATGAAATAATCATAAATACACTGCTGCGGCCGCTTCAGCAGATATACGTCTCTGAATATGCCGCTTGTGCGGAACTTATCCTGATCCTCCAGATAGCTTCCGTCGCACCATTTTAAGACCAGCACGGCAAGAAGATTCTCTCCTTCCCGGATAACCTCCGTCACATCGAATTCGCTCAGTGCGTGGGATACCTGGCTGTAACCGATATATTCTCCGTTCAGCCACACATAAAAGCAGGAATCCACGCCCTCGAATTCAAGAAATGCCTTCGGCGCTTTTTCATTTTTCTCATAAGTGAAGGTATAGCGGTACGCGCCGCAGGGATTGTTCTGTGGAACGTAGGGCGGATCTACGGGAAATGGATAGCGGAAATTGGTGTACTGGTGATTGTCATAGCCGTAATTCTGCCAGACGCCGGGAACTGGAATGGTAGAGTAATCCTCACTGCTAAAGCCCACTTCATAGTATGACTCCGGGCAGTCATATATACTGTCATAGTATTTAAAATTCCAGTCTCCGTTCAGCATCTGGATACGGTCTGATTGTTCTCTTTGCTCCACAAGGCAGTCCATTGGAACTGCTGCCGGCACATAATACGCCCTGTCCGGCATTGTATTCTCATGCAGTATATGCAGATTCTCATAATAATGAGGTATGGTCATAAGGTGTTTCCCCTTTCATACATGATTTGTCAATTTCCTTGTACCTTGCACAGCGCCGTGCTTCGTACCTATATAGTAAAGGATTTCAAGCTTTTTTTACATGGACCAGGATAGACAAAACATGCACAAAATGATACAATTAAAAGAAAGCACCTATAGATTTTTTTAACATTGTTTAACATTGGATTTTTTTATGCAGAAATTTTCTATGTGCATTATGACAGGCAAAAAACTGCCAGGGAGGTGAATGTTATGTATACTGACAGTGCCTATTGGCACAATACGCTCCAGGATTTCAAGGACAAAAAGCATCCCCTTTTCATAGGAAGCGCCGGCACCTATCATTTAATTACCCGGGCAAAGCTTCCGACCCACAGGCCCCGGGGGCGGCTGGATTATCAGCTGCTTTACATCGCTTCCGGCAAAGCCCACTTTTATTTTCACGGTAAGGAAGAAATCGTTCCTGCCGGGAACATGGTGCTTTATCGCCCCAAAGAAGAGCAGCGGTACTACTATTACGGTGTTGACCACACGGAAGTATACTGGGTTCATTTCACTGGGAATAATGTGAAAAACATGTTAAGAAAATACGGCATTGCTGACCATGTCCATGTGATTCATACCGGAACCTCACTGGACTACAAACGAATCTATCTGCAGATGATTCAGGAGCTGAAGCTTTGCAGGTCCCATTATGAAGAGGCTCTGGTGCACCATTTTACGCTGCTTCTGGTCATGATCAGCCGCCTGCAGGAAAAAAAGCTGAGAGGCAAAAGCGTCTTTTTGATGGAGGAAATGGACAAAGCCGTCTCCTATTTTCATGGGAACTACAATCAATCCATCAGCATAGAAAACTATGCCAGAGAGCACGGCATGAGCGTCAGTTGGTTCATCCGGAATTTCAAGGACTACGCCGGCCAAACGCCTACGCAGTACCTTCTTTCCCTGCGCATATCCAACGCGCAAAGCCTGCTTGAATCTACTTCCTACAATGTCACTGAGATCGCTGATATTGTAGGCTATGACAACCCTTTATACTTCAGCCGGTTATTCAAAAAACAATGCGGAGTATCGCCCAGCGAATTCAGAAAGCAGTTGAAGGCAGCCGAAGAGTAGACCGTCTCTTCCAAACCAATCAGGGAAGCACATATAATTCCCGCAGCTTCCGGCTGTCCAGGCTGTGATTATACACCAGATATTCATAGCACAGTACCAATTCCTGATAAGGACAGGCTTCTGACTCTGCAAATTCCCAACTGTAATACATGCCGTCCGGCTCATAAACACCAATGGGATGTACTACTGGCAGGGAATAGGACATATTCAAAAGGAAGCGTTGGTATGGTGTCATCTCCAGGTTGGCCAGATCCAGTATTTTCGAGGCGAGAAATACAGTTCCCAGCTTTCCCATATCCTGGGCAGGCTGCTCATAATTCGTCCAGATAATAAACGGTGTCTGGTACCACATCAGCCTTTGGGCATCCGGCACCTCTGAGCTGGGTACTCCTGCGATGGCATCATAAAATTCATCCTCCACGCTTGGCTGATGATCACCAAACATCACAATCATGGTGGGCTCTCTGCATTCTGAGAAATACTCCAAAAGAAAACGGAACGCCTCATCGGATTCTTTCATCAACGACAGGTACTGATCGGTCTGGGGATATTTTCCTTCATCCCGGCCAGTGAGATAAATCTGCTGCTGAAAATTTTCAAATGCTTCCTCGTAGCCTCCATGGTTCTGCATCGTTACATTAAAAATAAAAAGGCGGTCTTGAGGCGTTTCTTTTCCTTCCACCGCATCGATGATCTTTTGGTAATCAGACTGATCGCTGACATAATTTCGCAAAAACTCACTGCCGTTGTAGGAATCCCATGAAAGGAATTCGTCAAATCCCATATTTTGATAGCACACATCCCGGTTCCAGTTTTCTGCCGGATAAGGGTGCATAGCAACCGAATAGTAGCCCTGATCCTTTAGAGTACTGACTAAGGTGGCAGCATCCGGCTTCACGTAAAACTGATAAGCGATAGAACCTGTCGGCAGCATTGCCACCGTATCCCCTGTCAGAAATTCAAATTCCGTATTGCTGGTCATGGAGCCAAACACAGGAACACACAAGCTGCCCCGCACGGTATTTTCCTGAAGACTGTTGATAAATGGGAAATACTCCTGATTTGTAGTAAAATCACCTGCCACCTTAAGCTCTGACAGGCTTTCATTCATGATACAGATTAGATTGACCGGCTGAATCCCTGTACGTTCCTCAGACTGTTCATCTTCTGCAGCCTCATCCTCAAGCTGGCTGCCAATCTGGCGAAGCTTTGTCAGAGAATAGCCTTGAGGCGGTTTTTTCACCATGTATTTTAATGATACGGCTGTGGATAAAAAGTATCCGTACTCCTGATACGTATCATTCATAGACCACATATTGATCTCCAGCATTTTATCTGATACCAGATACGTAAAAAAGAACACTGCAAAGCCGGCAATGGTGCCGGTTCCCAAAATCACTGCCGCCGCCCTCTTCTTCCAGCCCTTAATCCTGATTGGAAAAAACCACAGCACAACATTGCACACTGCCAGTGCAATACCGGCATTTTGCATCCTATTCGAAAATTCGAACACGTAATTTTCCGCTACCGACATGGCAGTCTGAAAAGCCAGTATGTCCCAAATCATGATTGGAGTGCCGCGGAAAGATACCACGAAGGCTTCTGCCAGAGAAATAACATACACAAGCAGAGACACCACAGGAACGGAGAATCTGCTGGAGCCGCTTACCACAAACAGAAACAGATACAGAGTAAGAATCCACAGAATATTCAGTATGGCTCTCTCTGCCGAAATCAATTTCAGATTCTCTGTCACATACTCAAATAGGATATAAGAGATAACCGGCATAAAAAGCAGCAGCAGAATTCCTGCAACTTTTCGCATATATTTCAAATATCCGGCTGTATTTTCATTCGTCATGCGTGGCCTCGCTTCCTGATTTTTAACCATGTCAAATCATTTATAGTCAATATCTTAACATAAATCATTCCCCGCTGCCAATCGCTTATCCTCAAAAAAACGGCGTTAAACTGTGAAATCTCTGTGAACAGCTGATTTACAGCAGCTCCCCATTCGTCCGAATCACATTTTGATACCAATAAAAGCTGTCCTTCTTAACCCGCCTTAAATCCTTTAGATCCTTTTCGTCCCGATTCACATACACCAGCCCATACCGTTTTCGAAAGCCCTGATGGGAGCTGAGCAGATCCATAAAGGACCACATAGAATACCCCATCAGCTCTACCCCGTCTTCGATCGCCAGACTGCAAGCCTCCAAATGACGTTTCATGTACGCAATCCGGCAGGAATCATGAACCTTCCCATCCTCTGACACCGTATCCGCCATCCCCAGGCCATTTTCTGTAATCATCAGCGGCAGATGATACCGGCTGTAGTAATCATTTAAAACGATCCGAAGCCCCATGGGATCGATCTGCGCGCCATATTCGCTGGCTGTCAGATTCTCATTTTTCTCATCGCGGAAGTATCCATACTGATCAAAATCCACCTCATTGCCCCGGCAGACCCGCATTCCCACAGGATGCTCTTTGTCAGCCGGAAGATAACTGGCACATAAGGTCCGGTAATAATTTAACGCAATATAATCCATCCGCCCATCCTTTAAGACAGCCTCGTCACCCGCTTCCATCACTGGTACTATGTTCCGCTCCTCCAGATAACGGAGATAATACCCTGGATATGCTCCATAATAATGCATATCCAGACAGTAAACCGTCTTCATGTTGTCATTCATCCTGGCCGCCCAGACATCTTCCGGACGATTGGTCAGGGGATAGGTGCAGGTGGAGGACACAGCAGGACCGATCTTGCCGCCCTTTACCAGCTCATGGCAGGCTCTGGTGGCCAGTGCGTGGGCAAGAAACATATGATGATCCATCTGAGCCCGCATCCGGTCTGCCTTTTGCAAATTCGGCTCTCGGATATTCATGCGCTCATCCACACGGATCATCAGATTCTGCTCATTGATCACCTGCCAGTACTGCACCCTGTCGCCAAACCGTTCCAAACAGATCCTGGCATACCGCTCAAAGGCATACACACAGCGGCGGCTTTCCCAGCCGTTATACTTCTCAGCCAAAGCATACGGCAGGTCAAAATGATACAGGGTAACAAAGGGCTGTATGCCATGGTCAAGCAGGCAATTGATCACCTGATCGTAAAAAGCGATCCCCTTTGGATTCACTGCCCCGTCACCATCCGGAATCATTCTGGCCCAGGATATGGAAAAGCGGTAGATCCGAATTCCCAGCTCCTTCATCAAGGCGATATCCTCCCGCCAGCGATGATAAAAGTCGCTGGCCACTCTGCTGTCCGCCTGCTTTTCAGAGTGCTTGAACGAATTGTAGTCTGCAACGGTCATCCCCTTCCCGTCTGCATTCCATCCGCCCTCGATCTGAAAAGCTGAGGAGGATGCTCCCCACAAAAAATCCTTAGGAAATCGTTCTGCCATTCTGCCTCCTCTCTCCCCGCCGCCTGCTCATGGCCCTCGCCATAGCTGCGCCGCAAAAGCCTGTCCCCGTTCCATTACAGCTCACTGTCATCCACCTCCGCCACATACGTCATGGCGGCTGCACCGAAAAATGCCACTGCAATCCCTGCCAGATAAAATACAAATTTTGTCATGCCGAAGGCCGCATAGGTAAAAATCGTCAGGATGCCGTTGTTGGCAAAGGCATCGCCGCACACGCCGCCCAGTCCCATGATCCCGCCGCCGATTGCGCCGCAGATAACCGCACATATCATCGGTTTTTTCAGTCTCAGATTACAGCCATAGATTGCCGGCTCTGTGATTCCTACCAGGGCTGCAGAGATCACGGCAGACGCTGCCACACTTTTCATTTCCTTCTTTTTCGTTCGTAACATAACCCCAAGCGCTGCTCCGCCCTGGGAAAAATTCGCGGCACCTGCAAATGCCAGCAAATTCTGCCGACCGCTTACCGCCACATCATTCAGGCCGATGGGCAAAAGCGCACGGTGCACGCCGAAGATCACAAATACCCCCCATAATCCGCCGATTACTGCTCCTCCAAGGACCTGATTGATACTCATGATCCCATAATAAAGCCTCTGAATTCCATTTCCTGCCCAGATTCCAGCGGGTCCCAGCAGGCATAAGGTAAACGGAACCATAAGGATCAGAGAAAGCCCGGGAACCAGAATAATCTGCAGCATCTGCGGTATGAAACGCCGCAGAATCTGTTCCAGATACACCAGCACAAGCACTGCCAAAAGGATCGGGATCACCGATTCGGTATAAGTGAATACTCTGGTCGAATCACCGATCGTCCATGCGCCCTTTCCGATAGCAATGCCGAATATCCTGGTTGCTGACGCGGTGTCCTGAAGGATATGATCCAACTGCGGATAGCACAGGAAACCGCCAAGAGTCATAGCGATGATCTCATTGCAGCGCAGCGCCTTCGCTGCTGTATAGCCTAAGAAAACCGGCATAAAGTAAAAAATGATCTGGCTTGCCGCCAGCATCAGGATGTACGTGTCATTGACTGAAAGATCGATCCCCCGTCTGGCTGCCAAAAGCCTGGCTGCAGTGAGAAGACCTTTGATCAGTCCTGAGGCTGCAATAGCCGGGATCAGAGGGGTGAAAATTTTAGATATTGTCTGAAGAAGCTGATTCAGGCTGCTGCTCTCTGTTTTTCTGCTGTCGCCTGCTTTGCCGCCCTCTTCTCCGGAATCAATGACAGAGATCAGCGCATCATAAACTTTTATTACATTGGGCCCTAATACCACCTGAAACTGACCGCCGGACTTTACTACCTGTATCACGCCTTCCAGACGGGCGATCGCTTCCTTATCTGCTTTCGATTCATCCCGCAGAACAAATCTCAGGCGTGTAAAGCAATGACTCAGATCCTCTATATTCTCTCGTCCGCCAACTTGTTTTACAATACTCTCTGCTGTCTGATGAATGTTCATGAACCGTCTCCTCTTCACAAGATTGATTGAACTATATTTATCAAATATTCTTGCAGAGCATAGTATGATCTGTTTTGCCGGCTCCTATTCCTCTAATT
>JAUNOF010000247.1 GCA_030537215.1 Lachnospiraceae bacterium | reverse complement strand
GCTCCCCTTCATTCGCTTCCTCCATCACCACCTGCTGCGCCGCATCCTGCTCCATAAAGGACACCTGCAGCACTGCCTGAGGCCAGTTCAGACTGACACAAGCGTGCTTTCCCTTCTCCGCAGCCGCCCCTTCCAGAAGCTGCAAAAGCTCCATCAAAACCTCCCTGGTCAGATAACCGCCCCGCCAGTGAAACAAAAAGAGTTTCCCCTTCTTCGCCGCCTGCAGCGCCCGCTTTTCCACATCCTCAAGCTTCGTAAAGGACAGCTTCTTCTCTTTATAATAAAAAGAATCTCGATCACTGCATGCCGGAACCTGGTCAATCACCGGCTCGTGATCCCGGAAAATTCTTCCGTCATCCAGATTAAAATAGTCATAACGAGCCGTTTCCTTACGCCCCAGGGTATTATCAAAGGTAGCATCCAGGTGATAATAGTTACCGCCGATCCGCACCACATTCCATGCATGGCGGTACTTGATCTTTTTCTCTGGATTCGCCTCCGAGATCACTACAATGCACCAGATTCCCAGCGCATCACAGAGGACCTTCACCGTCTTTGCAATTCCCTCACAGACGCCCACGCCCTGGCCCAATGGCCCGATAATCTCATGGGAATACGGCTTTTTCAGCTTATCATAGCGGATATTTTCGCAGATAAAATCATGAATATACAGCTCCTTTTCCTTTTCGCCAAGCTTAAGCGCCGGCCGGGCCAGCTTCTCCACCCTGGCCTTCATTGCCTGCTGATGGGCCTTGATCTTTCCTTTATCAAACAGATATTCCGGGATAATCTCCACATTGTCGGAATCCTTATAATATCGGTATTTGAACCCCACGGTATAAAAAATCTCCGGATAATCCAGCCTCAGTTTAAAATAAATATCTGATAACGCCCTCCCCTCCAGCCTGGGCACCAGAAAGGACGGGGCCAAAGCAGCCAGCCCCGTCTTCATTCCATAATACACACTTTGTTCTCGTTTTCCCATCTGATTGTAATAATACGGTTCCATGATTACTCCCAAACTCCTTTTTTAGCCCTTCTTTATTCCTCTTATCTCTCGTTAAGAGTTCTGTCCTTAATACACTTCCGCTCCGAAGGGCATCAGTGCCAGCTTTGCCAGCTTAAACTGCTGAAGACCGAACGGAATTCCAATGATGGTAACACAAAGCAGAATTCCCATCGTCAGATGCTCCAGCGCCAGCGGCAATCCCGACACCACAAGCCAAATAATATTCAGCAGAAATGACCCTGCTCCGCCGCCATAGCGCACTTCCTTCCCGAAGGGAAAGAAGCTTAAGGAGGCCATCTTAAAGCACTGGACTCCCACCGGAATCCCCACAATCGTGATGCACCACAGACACCCTGTCAGGCACCAGCTCAGCCCGCTGATTGCTCCGCCAAACACAAACCATAACACATTTCCAAGACATCCCATATGCCAGTCCTCCTTCATGATTGTTTTTTCCTTCCTGTTTTACTGGCAGGCTCTTAAATCTGCCAGCAGCACCTCCACTCTGCGGATCGCATTGTCCACCTGCTCTCCCGCATCCGAAATCTTCGTCTGCACCAGATAGTCTGCCACCAGACCATCAAAGAAAAAGTCTGCAAATGAAAGAAACTCTCCAATCTCAATCCTCAGATCTGCGAAATCCGTCACATCCCTTAATTCCCGCTGAAACAGCTGCAGATCCTGCTTTGCCTCCTTTAGATAAGAGGATGCATCATGAATTCTGGAATGCTTGATCACATTGGTAAGCAGTCCGCCTCCCATCATGTCCCAGATGCCCCAGTTTCGGGCACTTCTTAGCTTCTCCTGTGCAGCCTGCAGACTTCTGAGTGCCCGCTCCCCTGCCTGAACTGCCTCCTCAATCTCTCTTCTCATCATCTCATCTGCCATAACATACTCCTTTCTCTCCTGATTCCTATGCGTCCTTATTTCATGATGTTGGGGTGAAAACAGCATTTTAAATGAAATAAAAAAGACTTTTACCATGACATCTGCCACAATAAAAGTCTTGCTGTCTCATTTGATACGGATACCTCTCGGCATCGGGTGACGATTTCAAATCCATCCTTTCGGATGTCTCGCTACTCCCTTTCATTTGCTTGTTAACAATATATCATGCTTTTCTTCAACTGTCAATGAAGTTTTTCCTTTACGTC
>JAUNOF010000246.1 GCA_030537215.1 Lachnospiraceae bacterium | reverse complement strand
ATTACGAAAAAGCGGGGCATGTCTCAAACACACTATTTTATGGTATCTTGACATACCAGGATAAAAAAGCTATACTGTAAGAGTCTGCCCAAGCAGACCATGAAAAGCAGAAGCTTTTGACTTTGATGCAGATTGGATCTGCGGTTTTACCAGGAAAGTTCGCCGCCGGATAGGCGGCATAGATTTAAGATTGATAAGCTATGAAGGCTTAAGCTGTTTGAAGACAGCTGGTTTTCATAGCTTTTTTACTACCTAAGAAGCTCCTTTGGGCCTTCTTAGGTAATAAAGGGAAGAGAAAAACGGCGCGGCTTGTGCGCCTGTTAATTTGGAGAATACCATGTATCGATACATTGGAAAACGTTTGATTCAGCTTATTTTTGTCTTGCTGGGGGTGACGTTCCTTACCTTTGTGGTCACCTCCGCAGCGCCCAGCGACGCGGCGGAAATGTCTTATCTGTCAAAGGGGTTTACGCCCAGCGCCAAGCTTCTGGAGGAGACCAGAGAGGAGATGGGGCTTAAAGATCCGCTTCTGATTCGCTATGCAAGATGGCTGTCAGATGCCCTTCACGGCGATCTGGGACAGTCCTACTCTTATGAGGAGAGTGTGCTGACCCAGTTAAGCAGAAAGCTTCCTGGTACGCTGCGGCTGGCAGGATCCGCCTTGATGCTGATGCTTCTGATGGCGTTTCCTCTTGGCATTCTTACTGCGGTTTATAAAAATTCAATTGTAGATTACGCGGTTCGGCTGATTACCTTTGTGGGAAATTCCATCCCGAATTTTTGGCTGGCATTGATCCTGATGTTTGTGCTGGCAGTGAAATTAAACTGGTTTCCGGTAATCGGATCGGATGACTGGCACAGTATGATTCTGCCCATGGTGACGTTAGCGGTTCCACTGGCCTGCAGCTATATCCGGCAGATCCGGGCTGCAGTTCTGGAGGAGCTGTCTCAGGAGTATGTGACAGGGGCAAGGGCCAGAGGTCTGTCGGAGCGGCGGATCATGCTCTGTCATGTTCTGCCTAATTCCCTGGTTCCTGTTATCACGCTGATCGGGCTTTCCATTGGCCATCTCCTGGGCGGCGCGGCTATTGTCGAAACCATATTTTCTTGGCAGGGAATTGGAAATATGGTGGTGGAGGCCATTCGGAACCGGGATTATCCGGTTATTCAGGGATATGTGATCTGGATGGCGCTGATCTATGTTCTGATCAATCTGGCAGTGGATATCGCCTGTCATCTGATGGATCCGCTGCAGAGAAGGCGCCTGAAGGGAAATGGAAAAGCAGATGGAGCAAATGGTTGTCATAGAAATAAGTCAGACGCTGGTTTTCAGAAGGAAAGGGAGTGGTAAGAGATGAGGAAAAAACGGAACTGGAGCCGGGTCCGGTTTTTTATGATTCTTGGCATCGCGCTTTCTTTGATTCTTCTGGCAGCCTTCGGCAGCCGGCTTGCGCCCATGGATCCGCTGGAAACCAATTTCAGGGAATCCTTACAGCCCCCTGGGGCCGGTCATCTGTGCGGAACCGATAAGCTGGGGCGCGATGTATTTTCCAGGATCCTGTGCGGGGCAGGAAGCTCCTTTTTCCTCACCTTTTTCATGGTTCTTCTGGTCACCGTGATGGGGACGGCGATCGGGCTGGCAGCGGGATATTTGGGACGGGCAGCGGATACTATTTTGATGCGTTTGATTGATGTTCTTCTGGCATTTCCAGACTCGGTGTTTGCGATCGCGGTGGCCGGAATTATGGGTGCCGGGATCTTCCATACTGTGGTTGCCCTGGCTTTGGTCTGGTGGACGAAATATGCCAGACTGACCCGCAGTATGGTGGCCAATATCCGAGAAAAGGAGTATATCATCGAGGCCCGGTTCGGCGGGGCAGGAGATCTGAGGATTTTGCGGAAATACATTTTTCCTAATATTCTGCCGCAGATCATCATTATGTCAGCGCTGGATGTGGGCGGAATGATGATGTCTCTGGCTGGTCTTTCCTTTTTGGGGCTGGCATCTCAGCCTCCTGCGCCGGAATGGGGTTCCATGCTGTATGAGAGCCGGCAGTATATGCAGACTGCCCCGTGGATGATGATGTTTCCTGGCCTGGCCATCTTGCTTACGGTAATCGTATTTAATCTGCTGGGAGACAGTATGCGGGACCTTCTGGACCCGAAGGG
>JAUNOF010000096.1 GCA_030537215.1 Lachnospiraceae bacterium | reverse complement strand
CTCTGTGCAGACCTGCCAAACAGTTGCAGCTGTCTACAGTTCCCCCTTCAAAAGAAGAATCGCTGACGGCTCTATCCGCAGCCAGGCGGGAACGATGCCTGCCGCATCATGAGTGTGGATATTCTTCTCCTTTTTCCACCATAATCCATTGTCCAGAGTAATATACCACTCAAAGGGCATCTCAGATATCCGCGGGTTTTGGACCGGAATCAGATTAGCTTCTTCCCTGCCGGCAAATCGGGAGGCCTCCCCCTCCGATAATGCCTCAAAGTCATGGGCGCGGATTCCCACCGAGGTGATGTCATCTGCCACTGCCTGTTCCGTCACCAGCTCCAGGCCATTCCAGTCCAGAGCCTTGATCCGGCGGCTGCCAAGCCGTTCAATCCGTGAAATATTCTTGCAGCCTGTTAATCTGGCCGCCTGGCAGGTGACAGGATTCTGGAAGATATCACGGGTCCTTCCTGCTGCCAGCACCTTTCCCCGGCTCATCAGCAGCAGATGATCACAAAGCTGATACGCTTCATCCCGGTCATGAGTCACCATAACGGAAGCGCCCTCATAGCTGTTCAGCACACTGGCAAGCTCCAGACGAAGCCCCTCCCGAAGGTAGGTATCCATAGCAGAAAACGGCTCATCCAAAAGAAGCACCTCCGGCTCATAGGCCAGGATCCTTGCCAATGCCACCCGCTGCTGCTGGCCCCCGGAAAGCTGTCCGGGATACCGTTTTTCCAGCCCAGTCAGCCGGAACCGTTCTATCATCTCGGCGGTCCGGTTTTTTCGGAATAAACCGTCCTTTTTCAGGCTTTTTAAGCCTGTCATAATGTTTTCTTCCACTGTCATATTGGGAAACAGGGCATAATTCTGAAAGAGATACCCCACCCGCCGTTCCTGAGGGCGCAGGTTGATCTTCCTGCTGGAATCATAAAGAACCCGCTGCTTTTTGGGAAGGCAGATCCTTCCTGTATCTGGCGTTACGATCCCGGCCACCGACTTCAGGGTCATACTCTTTCCGCAGCCGGAAGGCCCCAGGATCCCCAGACATCCTCTGCTGGAGGAAAAGGAAAGATCCAGGTCAAATTCTTTCAGTTTTTTCTTGATTTCTGCTTCCAAAAGGATCTGTTCATTTTTCATGCTGCTTTCTACCGCCTTTTCTTCTCTGCCTGGGCTGCCCAGTAATTCATAACAATGACAGAAATAAATGCAATCACTACAATAATCAGCACATACTGGTACGCACCGTCCATATTTCCGGCTGCCACCTCCGAATACACCGCCATGGGAAGGGTTCTGGTCTTTCCGGCAATGTTGCCGGCAATCATAGCCGTAGCGCCGAATTCTCCCAATCCTCTGGCAAATGCCAGCACACCGCCGCTGACGATGCCGGGAAGGGCATTGGCAAACAGCACCTTCCGGAAAATCGTCCACTCGCTCATCCCCAGCGTCCTGGCCGCCGCCGCAAGATTGGGATCTACCTGCTCAAACGCACCCCTGGCTGACCGGTACATCAGCGGAAATGACATAGTTACCGCCGCAATGACGGTAGCTCCCCAGGAAAATGCGATCTTAACGCTGAAATAATCAATAAAAAATTTACCGATGGGCCGTTTGACTCCAAACAAATATAAAAGGAAAAATCCGGCCACAGTAGGAGGTAGGACCAGAGGAAGGGTCAGGATTCCATCCAGAATCGCTTTCCATGTTTCATGTTTCATGCTGACCACCGCCCAGGCTGCTAAAATCCCCAGAAAAAAGGTGATTAAGATTGACAGACTTGCTGTCTTCATTGAAATAAAGATCGGTGACCAATCCATATCGGTTCTGATACCCCTTTCATACATGCGATGTCTGCGTCAGCAGACATGTC
This sequence comes from Lachnospiraceae bacterium, assembly GCA_030537215.1. GTDB lineage: Bacteria > Bacillota > Clostridia > Lachnospirales > Lachnospiraceae > Caccovicinus. Next base: position 10,275 of record JAUNOF010000096.1, on the reverse strand, counting down.
CATTTACTGTCACGCTGCAAACATACTCGTTCTCTCTCCTCACCGCAGATGGAGAACCAACTCGGCGAAAGAATGCACTTACAGCCGGATGCTGTAAAAAGCATCCGGCTGAATCGCTGTTAGCTGGCACAATCTGCGGTAATTAGCAGCACGCTTCACTTGTCTAACTAGTTTCCGGCGGAGAATCCATAGGATTCAAATACTGCCATTGCCTCCGGAGTCTTTAAAAATTCAACAAAGGCATTGGCACTGTCTGCATGGGCGCTTTCCTTCACCACCGCTACCGGGTAGATTACTTTTGCAGACAGGCTTCCCTCGGGAGCCTCTGCTACTACCGTCACCTGATCTGCCATACTGGCTGCATCGGTTGCATATACAATACCCGCATCGGCGCTGGCAGCTGCCACCTGGTTTAATACCTCGGTTACATTGGTTCCAAAGCTTACCTTATCCTGGATCGAATCCCAGATTCCCAAGGAGGTTAACGCTTCCTGTGCATACTGGCCTGCCGGTACGCTGGCCGGATCGCCTAAGGCAATGCTGGCTGCATCTGCAATGTCCTCAAAGGTCTCCAATCCGGCATCACTGCCGGCAGGCACGATCAGAACGATCTTGTTTTCCAAAAGGTCTGTGATGGTATCCGAATCAATCATACCTTCCTCATCCAGTGCCTTCATCTGCTTGGTTGCTGCTGACATGAACACATCAGCCTCCAGTCCTTCCTCGATCTGAGTCTGGAGCTTGCCTGAGCTGTCGTAGGTTCCCTTAACAGTAATATTCGGGTACTTCTCCTGGAACATGGGAATCAGCTCTTCCTCATACGCATTCTTTAAGCTGGCAGCTGCCGCCACCAGAATCTCCTCTGCTTCTTTGGCCGCCTCTGTGGCTTCTGCTTCGGTCTCAGCCTCTGTCGTCTCCTCCTTGGCTTCTGCTGCTTCCGCTGTAGTCTCAGCTGCAGTGGCAGGCGCTGCAGTTGTTTCTTTAGAGGAAGAGGAGCAGCCAACCAGAGCTCCTGCTGCCAATACTGCCGCTAATAACATTCCAATTTGTTTTCTCATAACACATTTCTCCTTTTTTGTTTTTCATTTATCTTCAAGCCGGCATGCTGCTGGCAAACAGCATGCCTGACATGAAAGTAGGATCATTTTACTTCTGTTTGAATCACCATGCCTTTGTGATCGATCTTTTACCGCCTTGCACACTCAGAGGCGCTTCCCCGCAGGATCTTTAAACCGTGGTCCAGGGAATCCAGGATAAAGCCCAGACTTTCCTTTACTGCCTTGGGACTTCCCGGAAGATTGACGATCAGAGTCTTCTTCCGGATCACCGATGCGCCGCGGCTTAACATGGCGCGGTCAGTCACCTGCATGGATTTATAGCGGATGGCCTCTGCAATGCCGGGAGCATTCCGGTCTGCCACTGCCATGGTAGCCTCCGGCGTCTGGTCACGCATGGAAAATCCGGTTCCGCCGCTGGTCAGCACCAGGTCCACCTGACGGCTGTCTGCCAGACGGATCAGCTGCACCTTTAACAGAGAAGGCTCATCCGGCAGGATCAGGGTCTCCACCACATCATATCCGGCTTCCTTTAACATCTGCGCCGCCGCCGGGCCGCTTTCATCCTTGCGCTCACCCTTGGCTCCCTTGTCGCTTAAGGTGATCACCGCCGCTGTAAAGGGACGGTCTGCTGCCGGCTCCTCCACCCGCATCTTGTCACCAGGACGAATGATCCCTTCCTTTACTACCCTGGCAAACACCCCTTCCCTGGGCATGATGCACTCGCCCATCCGCTGATAGATGGCACAATGGCTGTGACATTCCTTACCGATCTGGGTCATCTCCAGCTGAACGGTACCGGCATACAGCCTGGTTCCCACTGGAAGGGCACGGAAATCAATGCCCTCCACCACCAGGTTTTCCCCGAAAGCCCCGTCATCCACATTGGCTCCCCGCTCATTAAACGCCAAAACCTTATCATAGGAAAGCAGGCTGACCTGGCGGTGCCAGTGTCCTGCATGGGCATCCCCCTCAATTCCAAAATCAACAAGAAAATGAGCTTCCGGAATGGAATGCTTCTCAATCCCGCGCACATCACTGATGCAGATGGCCTTGACAATGCCCTCTCCAGAGTACCCTTTCTTATCTGTCGGTTTTCCCCCTGCCTCTTTTCCAGTCTCGGTTCCCTGCTTCACTTCCTGTTCCATATTCGCTCATCCTCCAATATCTGCCATATTATGTACTTCTGTAATATGCTCCGGATTCTCAAAGCAATGTGCCGCCGGCTTTAACTGAATCGCCTGGCTCATAGCGGCTGTCAGCCGCTGCTGAAGTGCCTTATCATCCGGGCAGCTCTGATAGCTCCACTGCCAGTGTCCATTGGCGCGGAGGCTGCCGGAAACATCCTCTCCCTCTTCCTCTCGAAGAATGCTCCTTAAGTCAACCCCGTCCTCAAAGCAGAGACAGGTTTTCAAATGTCCCCGGGAAGTCAGCCGCACCCGGTTGCAGCCGCTGCAGAACTTTCCGTGAATGGCGCTGATCAGACCGATGCTTCCCTGAAATCCAGGAATCTGATAGTAAACTGCCGGCCCAAAGCCGTGCACCCGGAAGTCCGGCTCCATCCCCGGATACCGCTTTTTCATCTCCGAAAGCAGCTCCTGATGATTTAATGTCTTAAAATTCCGCCCGTAGCCGATGGGCATCATCTCGATAAACCGCACATCCACCGGATACGTTCTGGCAAGCTCAGCCACCGAGGCCCAGCCGCCGTCAAAGTCAATGGATACGGCATTGATCTTAATGGGAATCGGCAGAGAAGCTGCCCGCTCCAGCACTTCTATTACCTCTGCCAGGCCGTCATAACCGGTAATCTCCCGGTAGGTATCCCGGTCAACCGTATCCAGGCTGATGTTGATCCCATCGATTCCAGAATCCACCAGCTCCTCCAGGTACCGTCCCAGAAGAATCCCGTTGGTGGTGATGGTCACCTTCTCAATCCCCGGAATAGCTTTCAGCATTCTTACCATCTGGCAGCAGCCCTTCCGCGTCAGCGGCTCTCCGCCTGTCACCTTAATATGTCGGATACCCAGGCCGGCTCCTGCCATCGCCACCGCCTGGATCTCCTCTAATGTGAGGATATCTCTGGGCTCAACACGTTCCACACCATAAGGCATGCAGTATTTACAGCGCAGATTGCAGCGGTCGGTAATGGATATCCTCATATAGTCGATGGTTCTTCCATAAGAATCATTCATAATTTCCTCCATTCTGCGCATGCTTCTCAGTTCCACTTGTTCTCATCCTTGCTCCGGGCGGAAAAACTCTCCGCTCTTTCCTCCCGACTTGTGCTGCAGGCAGATATTGCTGATCACCATGGTCTTATCTACTGCCTTGCACATATCATAGATGGTCAGCAGCGCAGCGGAAACTCCGGTCAGCGCCTCCATCTCCACGCCGGTTTTTCCGGTGGTTTTTGCCGTGCAAGACGCCCGGATCTCATTTTTCTCCTCTATGATCTCAAAATCCACAGTCAGCTTGGTCAGGTTCAGGATATGGCACAGAGGAATCAGCTCAGAGGTCTTCTTCGCTCCCATGATCCCGGCAATGCGGGCCACTCCAAGTACATCCCCCTTCTTCATGTCCCCCTGGATTACCTTTTTAAGGCACTCCCGGCTCATGAAAATGCTTCCGGAAGCCGTCGCCTCCCGCATGGTATCTGCCTTCTGACTCACATCCACCATCCATGCATTGCCCTGATTATCAAAATGTGTAAATTCCATAGTCGCGTTCCTTACTCTTCCAATCGTTCTATATCGTAACTGTTCCGACATTGCGAATCGGTTTTTCTATGCTTGATAAATATTAATATCCTTTTCCGAAGCCGCAGTTGGGGAAGGTACAGACTGGGCAGTTAAGACACAGGCCGCCCTGTCCTAAGCTGGCCAGATCCTCCGCCGTCACCTCATCGTCAGCCATCACCCTGGGCAGCACCAGGTCGAAGATGGTGCGCTTCGCATACATCACACATCCTGGAAGCCCCATAATGGCAACGGTTCTGGGCCGGTCTCCATCCTTCACCTCATAGTATGCCAGGAGGAACATGGCTCCCGGAAGCACCGGAGCTCCGTAGGATACGATCCTGGCGCCGGTATTCTTGATGGCCAGCGGCGTCTTGTCATCTGGATCTACGCTCATGCCGCCGGTACAGACCACCACATCCGCGCCCTTCTGGATCATGCTTAAAATCGATGCCGTCACCTTCTTATCATCATCATTCCAGGTGTCATGCCCAATGATCTCTGTATCAAACTCCGCCATCTTATCCTGGATGACTGGTGTAAAGGTATCCTGGATGCGGCCGTAAAATACTTCATTTCCAGTGGTCACGATCCCAACTTTTTTATGCAGAAACGGCATCAGCTTTAAGATGGAATTTCCTTCTGTAGCTGCCATGGCCGCCTGTCTGGCCGCCTCCATCTTCTCTTCTTCAATCACCAGCGGAATGATCCGGGTACCGGCCAGCTTGTCCCCCTTCTTCACCGGGAAGTTGCCGTGGCGGCTGGCAATCATCATCTGCCCAAAACCGTTCACCGCCTTCATTCCCCGATTATCTACTTTTAACAGACCATCGCAGGCTGCAGTCAGCTCAATCTTTCCTTCCTTGGCCTGAGAGCGGTCCATATGTTCATTGATACACAGCTGACAAAGAATCTCCGCTGCGTCATTCTCATGAAGAATCCCTTCCTCCTTCTCCCAGACATAAAGCTGATCCTTGCCAACGCTCAGCAGCACCGGGATATCCTCCTTCGTTACCACATGACCCTTGCGGAATACGGCATCCTTAGTAACCCCTTTGATAATCTGTGTAATGTCATGGCATAAAACCGTGCCTTCTGCGTCTAGCGTATTAATTAACTTCATCCTTATAACCCCTTTTTCGTTATTTTTTTTATTGAATAACGGCTGATTATAGGATACTCCAATTCTCCATTTTTGTAAATACTTTATCAAACTTTTTCTCCAAAAACTGTTTTTTCGTCAAAATGCATTGAAAACTTTGAAATTTTCTTCCGATATTCCCCTGGTGTGCAACCATAATACGACCAAAACAGCTTGGAAAAATAGCTCAAATGATTAAAGCCGCAGGTCAGTGCAATTTCGGTGATGCTTTTTTCTGTAGACTGGAGAAGATTGCAGCTTACCTTCATCCGATATGAATTTAAAAATTCAATGGGTGACTGCTGCAGATACTGTTTGAAGATGGAACAGCATTTGCTGCGGCACACATGGCCGGAGGCCGCAATGTCTGCCAGGGTCAGCTTCTCCCCATAATGCTGACGGATGTAGGACACCATATCCTTCTGAACCGCCAGATCAGGATGAACGCTGCCTGGCAGCACATCCGGCGCCACACTGACAGCGGACAGCAGGCGCCCCCACAAAAGATGCATCAAACCCACCACCTGGATCTCATAACCAGGGACAGCCATCTCCTTTTGCTCCGCCATCCGGGCAAGCAGAGAAACCATTTCCTGTCCAAAGGCCTCTCTGGAATCCAGATACCAGTATTCTAATCCAGGATTTTCCAAAATCGGTGTGACGTAATCCTTCTGCAGCTCCTTATTGCCAGTAAACAGTCCGGGATGAAACAAGATGCAGGAAAATTCGCAGTCCTGTCCCATATAAGCATAGCCATAATGCATCTGTCTGGCATTGATTAAAATACCGTCATGCTCCTTCAGCAGGATTCTGGCCCCATTAATATAATAATTCATCTGTCCCTCCCGAATGTAAACCATCTCCACATCATCGTGCCAGTGGCAGAGAGCCTGCATGTTCGGATAGCTGGCCAGCCTGGCAGTCCGGATGTAGAGAGGGACTTCGGGGCGGTCATAGTGAATGACCTCGGAGCTGTCCTGCATAATATCAAGTTCTGTCATTTCATTCTCCTTTTGCTTATCTGGATACACGTTCTCTGAATATGCCAGTTGAATACGAACTCAGATAAACGTTAAATAAATACGATTTTTATAATATATACCGATAATATTGATAGAATCTGATATAATTTTATACTATTATTATGTTTTAGACAAACTTCAATATTTCATTTCAAGGAGGATATGAAGATGGATAACAAGACAAGAAGAGATCTGGAACTTCCCTATATCTCTGATGCATCGGTTATGGAGGAGCAGAAGGTGTGCCGGCGGATCCTGCAGCGGTTAAATACCATAGATGTTTCTGATTTTGACGGAATCGCAGCCATTGTAAAGGAGCTGTTCGGCAAGTCGGAAGGCGCCTTTGTCAACCCGCCCTTTTACTGCGACTACGGCTCCCACATCCAGGTAGGGAAGAATTTCTTCGCCAATTATAACTGTACCATTATTGATGTGGCAAAGGTCACCATCGGGGATAACTGCATGCTGGCCCCCAATGTAGCCATCTACACCGCCGGTCATCCGGTGCACCCGGCTGCAAGAAACAGCATGTATGAGTACGGGATCAGCGTTTCCATCGGAGACAATGTGTGGATCGGCGGCAACACCGTCATCCTGCCGGGAGTACACATCGGAAGCAATACTGTGATCGGTGCCGGAAGCGTAGTGACAAAGGACATCCCAGACTGGGTGATTGCCGGCGGAAATCCATGCAAGGTGATCCGTAAGATTACAGAGGAAGATATTCATTATTATTATAAGAAGCAGCCTTTTGATGAGGAAGCGCTGTCGGCTTTTTATCGGCCATAATAATGTTTCACAAAGCACCGCACCATATGAGTTTCCCCAACGAAAACAGGCTCCGGCTTCCGTTCCGCACAGACTGGCTTCTGCTCCGGGCATCTCCCGGCGAACGGACAGCCCTTGTGAAGCTTAAGAGGACTGGGCGGTTCGCCCTCCAGTACCTGGATCTCCTTTTCCCTGGAACCGTGGACGGAGAACACAGAATGGAGAAGCGCACAGGTATAGGGATGGATCGCCTGAGAAAGATGACGGCTTTCCAGCTCTTCCATTACGCTGCCTAAATACATAACCGCCATCCGCTGGGCAAACTGCTGCACCAGAGCCAGATCATGGCAGATGAACAGAATGCCGATGTGCTCCTCCTCCTGGATCTTTTTCAGCAGGCGGAGGATCTGAGCCTGGGTTGACACATCCAGCGCGCTGGTGGCCTCGTCACAAATCAAAAGAGCTGGATGAACTGCCAGCGCCCGGGCGATCACCACCCGCTGCAGCTGGCCGCCGCTGAGCTGGTGAGGAAATTGATCCATATAGCTGCCATCCAGCTCCACCTTTTCCAAAAGCCGGACAGCCTCCTGATGGGCATGCTTCCGGTCGGTAAGATGGTAATTCAGCAGAGGCTCCTTCATAAACTGTCCGATCTTCATCCTGGGGCTGAAGGCGTCGGCAGGATTCTGAAATACAAGCTGCATCTGCTGCCGTACCTCCCGCCACTCCTGTTTGCTCAGGCGGGTGATATCCTTTCCCTGAAACCGGATGCTGCCTCTGGTTGCCGGCTCGATTCCGGCGATCATCCTGGCCAAGGTGGTTTTTCCGCAGCCGCTTTCTCCTACAATTGCCAGACATTCCCCCGCATACAGCTTCAGGCTTACATCGTAGACTGCCCGAAGCTTTTCCCTTTTTCCGGTAGAAAAATCCTTTTGAACATGATCCAGCTCCAGAATCAGCGGCCTGGAACCAGGCTGATTTTCGGGTTTCCTCATACGCCTTTCGTTCTCCTTCCCCTGGCTTTTTCTTTCCCCATTTTCATTCGTCTTTCTCTCATGCCGCCGTCACAGCTTCAGCTCCGGCGCCGCATCCAGAAGGGTTCTGGTGTATGAACTCCTGGGCTGATAGATCACCTGATCCCTGGTTCCCCACTCCATCAGCTTTCCCTTCCGCATCACCGCAATATGATCTGCCAGGTAGGAAGCCAGTCCCATGTTATGTGTCACCAGGATGATCGAGGTTCCCAACTGCTCCCGCAGCTCCTTCATCTGCCGCACCACCTGTGCCTGAATGGTCACATCCAGAGCGCTGGTAGGCTCGTCTGCCAGAAGAAGCTCCGGAGCCATGGTCATGGCCATGGCGATGGCAGTCCGCTGCTTCATACCGCCGGACAGTTCAAAGGGATAGGAAGCCATGATGTGCTCCGGCGATGGCAGGCACAGCTTTTCCAGCATTGCCCTCGCCATCTGCTTTGCCTCACCTCTGCTGACCTTTTTATGACACCGGATCCCCTCCACATACTGATATCCTATGGTTCTTCGGCTGTCCAGATAAAGGCCTGCATCCTGAAATATGGTGGAGATCCGGCTTCCGCACAGCTTCCTCACCTGCCGCACATCTGCGGCTGCCAGATCGATTCCGTCAAACAGGATCCTTCCTCCTGTGATCTGTCCGCCGTCGGGAAGCAGGCGGATCACGGAGCGGAGCAGCGTGGATTTTCCGCTGCCGCTCTCCCCCACGATCACCAGGATGGAGTGGCGTGGCACCAAAAAACTGATATGCTCTGCTGCCGGACACTCCTGGTTTTGATATTGGATGGAAATATCCTGAAATTCAATTACTGCTTCGCTCATTCAACCGTAATATCCTTCGTAATTATATAATAGTCGATGGGAAACTGCCTGGCGTTCTTTACCCTTGATGCGGTCACAGTATTCCCTTTGATGTAGCTGATATACAGACAGGCCGCATCGTCCAGGATCTTCTGGCTGATCTCATGTGCCAGCTTCTGCCGCTCCTGGGGCTCAAAAACAGTTTGAAGCTGACGGATCATCTGATCTACCTCCCCATTGGAATATTCCCCGTAATTAGCGGAGGCTCCTGTCAGATAGTGGAGAAGAAGGAAAACCTCCGGGTCCGCTGTGGGCGCTGTGCTGTCATTGGCCGAGCATAAATCAAAGCTGTGGCTGGATTTAATATCCGACAGGTTTTCTGTCTGCACTAGTTCCATGCCGATCCCGATCTTCTGTACATCAGACTGAATGGCCTGGGCAATAATGGCGGCATCGCTGGAGCCGTGATCTGCAGACAAATAGTACTGAAGCACAATATTTTGCCCATCTTTCTCCCGGATCCCGTCCCCGTCTGTGTCCGCATAGCCAGCTTCATCCAGCAGCTGCTCTGCTGCTTCCGGATTCCATGCATAAGTGTCGGTTATATCCCTTCCGCAGGGAAGGGCTGTGGAGTAAAGTCCTACCCCCGGCTCCCCGCCGATCAGCTCCGCATAGGTCCGGCGGTCCGCCCCGTAAGATACCGCCTGGCGGATCGCCGGGTCGCTTAAAAAGCCGCTTTTGTTGTTCATATAAACTACATTGGTCCGGGGGCCGATGGTTTCATAGATAGTATACCGGCTTTCATCCGAAAACAGCGCCAAGCTGGTATTGTCAATGGTGGTGGTCAGATCCGCCTCACCAGACTGCATAGCCATCACCCGGCTGTCGGAATCTGCCACCTGATTGATGGTGATGGTATCCAGTCCCGGCTCTCCGTCCCAGTAGTGCTCATTCTTTACCAGCTCCACCTTTGATTCCGGAGCAAAGGAGCGGATGATATATGGACCAGTGCAAATGGGTGCAGTGTCAAGCAGCATTTCTCTTTCAACAGCGTTCCCATCTTCTCGATTTCCGGAAACATCCCCTCCAGAAGCTTCCACATCAGGGTTAACATCCACAATCGTAAACAACGGCTCACAGAGATTATTTAAGACAGCGCCGGAAGGTTCCTTGGTGCGGATGGTAAGGGTCTGCCCCTCCGCTGTCATACGATCCAGCCGAAAATACTCCTCTGCCCGGTCATTAAGATCAAATGCACGCTGGATCCCGTCCATACATGCTTTTGCATCCACCGGCTTTCCATTGGAAAAGGTTACGTCCTCCCGGATATGAAACACCCAGGTATTCTCATCTGTCTGCTCCCAGGAATCTGCCAGGCATGGTTCCAGGCTGGCGTTCATGTCCAGCCGAAGCAGCGTTTCCCCTGCCCCGATCCGGGACAATACCCAGCCATTATAGCCGTCTGCCGGATCCAGTGTGGTGCTCACCCAGAATAAGGCAACATTTAAGTGGCGGCTGCCTTCCGGAGCGCTGCTGTCTGGTCCGGCAGCAGAAGCGCTGCTTCCAGACGAGGAAGAAACGTTTCCGCAGGCTGTTATTGCTGCCATGCCGACTGCAGCTGCCAGGGCCAGACAGGCTTTTAAAAAATTCTTTTTTCGGTTACAGTTTCGGTTTTTTTGACTATTTCCGTTTCTCTTCATATTCTCCTCCATTCTGTGC
>JAUNOF010000095.1:4633-12310 GCA_030537215.1 Lachnospiraceae bacterium | reverse complement strand
GCCACCACAAAGTGAAGGTTATACATATTGATATCATACAGGCAGCCGCCGGAAAGCTCCGGATCAAAGGCCGGAAGCACCTTGCCGGCAAGATAGGCATCGTACCGGCTGGAACGTCTGGAATAATTGCACTGCACCAGCTTGATCGCGCCTGCCTGCCCCAGATTCCCCTTCACCGCAAGGAAATTTTCTGAGTAAGGGATCTTGCAGGCCTCCCAGAGAAACAAATTCTTTTTCTTCGCAATGCGGATCAGCTCTGCCGCCTCGTCATACTCGGTAGTAAACGGTTTTTCACAGATCACATGCTTTCCGGCTTCCAGAGCTGCCTTGGCATACTCATAATGAAGACTGCTGATCACTCCAATGTAAACCGTATCAATATCCGTCCGGGTCAGAAATACCGAATATTCCGTATAGATTTCCCGGATATGGTGACGGTCCGCTAACTCCCGCCCCTTATTTAAGCTGCCCCGGCGGACACAGATAGCCTTTACCTCGATCTCCGGTATCTGCTCCACATCTGCCAGCAGCCTCTTTACGATCATGCCGTTGCCGACTACACCTAACTTCATGTAATGATATCCTTTCCTGCTGCCTGATTTGCCTCTGCCCAGCGCCTGGCTGGTTCTTCCTAAGCGCGGCGCTTATTCATTCTGGGGAAGAGCTCCCTGGAACATCTTGTCCATCTCCAGATAGGATTTCTTCAGTGAAACCGGCCTGCCGTCCCGCCTCAGGAAGCAGTGCTTCGTCTCACCGACACATCTTAATTCTCCCGTTTCCTTATCGGTAACGGAATATTCAATGGTCATCTTAATTCCATTATACGATTTCAGAATCGGGATAATCAAAACCGTATCTCCAAAATGAGTCATGGACTTATACTCGCAGGTCACAGAAAGCACCGGGCTGATGATCCCCTGCGCCTCCATCTCCTCGTAACCGATTCCCATCTGCCGCATAAAATCCGTTCTGGCCTCTTCAAACCACCGGATATAATTGGAATGATGGATAATCCCCATCTGGTCTGTCTCATAGTACTGGGTTTTGTGTTCATACGTTGTTAACTGCATACTATCATCTCCTATTTCTGTCTTGTCCTGCAATCAAGCGGACCTTTTCCTCATCCCCAGCAAAACATTTTCCCTAACGGTTCCGTACCTGAATTGTTGCTATTTTCCCTCATACAGTATAACATAAAAAAAGGGGCCTTTCCAGCCCCTTTCCGATTACGTTTTCGTAACTGTTCCGTACCCTCACAGTTACGTGCAAATCTTTCCTACTGTCCCAGAACCTTTTCCTCGATCTGGCTCTCGATGGAAGCCTCCGTCTGGCCGGAAGCAATAGACAGTTCCGTAAACAGACACTCCTGCGCGATCTTTAAATAACGGCTGTCCATGGACGGAAGTTTCTTTCCTCTGGCAGCCAGCTCAGCCCGCTTCTGATAAAGTGTATGCACCATCTTCATCCATTCCCTGCAGTCACAGCTTTTCAGCGCGGTCTTATAGCTCTCCTCCCGGTGCTTATAATCCGGAATCGGAAGCGTTCCGATCTCATCGGCATTTTCCAGCAATTCATCGGCTTCCTCTTTCGATACCAGCTTCCTCAGCAAGCTCTTATGGTTTTCTACCGGAATATACAGGCGGTTCCCCTTGATTCCCACCGGCTCCAGAAAATAAAACAATTTCTTCCGGTCGATGCCCTTCATATCTACCGTATTGATATCGGCGACTTTGCACACACCGGCTGTCTCATAGATGATGAATTCACCTTTTTCAAACATACACTTCACCTCTTCACAAACTCAAAATATCCAGTACATACAGCGGTTCATCCCGTTGCCGCTTCCAACAATCAACAAAAAACCGCATACTTGAATAAAAATCAAGTGACACGGTTCTTTTGATGCAGCTTTTTAATCGATGTAACCATCCGTCTTATAAGAATTATACTGCTTTTTCACCTTGATCACGATAGAGCCGTCGGGTTCTTCCTTCTCTTCCTCCACCACGAACTTGGTTCCGCTCTTTTTTAAACGTTCGCAGTAATCCTCATAATCCTTCCTTGCATTCGCATCCTTTACTGTATCAAACCTCATGGTCTGCAGTAAGCATGCCGTTAAGATCCTTCTCATCGGTTAAAACTCCTTTCTCCCTTGAATCTATTGCTATTTTATCATTTTTTCAGGAGAATTGTCAGTGTTTTTTGCGAGAAAAATCATTTTCGTGAATAATTCTAAGTTTGATCTGCGTATTTTTTGTATATTTTGCACAAGTTATGCCGTTGTGAAACAGGTGCTCCGGACGTTGTCCCAGCCTCCTTCTAGGAATGGTCTCTGCCAAGCATAAATTTTTCCACTACCAGCGCGACGCCGTCCTCATCATTGGATGCTGTAATATAATCAGCCGCCTTCCGCACCGGGAGGACCCCATTTGCCATAGCCACACCCAGACCGGCAAACCGGATCATGGACAGATCATTGTACCCGTCGCCGCAGGCAATCAGCTGTTCCTTTTTAAGCCCCATCTTCTGCAGCAGCCGCTCCAGGCTCTGAGCCTTATCGATTCCTCTGGGAAGAATCTCCAGAAAAAACGGTTCCGACCGGTACACACTGAAATTTTTGCCCAGAGCAGCCTTCACCCTCGGTTCCACCATGGCCAGGTAATCTCCGTCATCCACCATCAGAAATTTCGGCACGGAAAAATCCAGCCTTGCAAACAGCTCATCCATCTCCATCTGGCGGACCCGCAGATGATTGATCCTGGATTCCAGCTGCACATAAGAGCTTTCTTCATTGTTGGTCAGGATCACATCCCGGTCATAGGTAAGAAGATCCACCCGGTTTTTCAGCGCAAGCTGAATGATCTGATAGTTGGATTCCGCCGGAAGCATACGGCTGAATACCACCTCTTCCGTCCTGCAGTCCATAATAACGCCGCCATTAAAGGCCAGAATATACCCGCCGTAATCTGAAAGCCGCAGCTCCTTCGCCAGCGGCATCACGCCGTAGACCGGGCGGCCGGAAGCCAGGATCACCTTCTTTCCCTGCTTCATGGCCTCGGTCAATGCTTCCTTCGTTCTCTGGGTGATCACCTTATCCCGATTGGTCAATGTACCGTCCAGATCCAGTACGATCATCTCATAATCCATTGGCTCTCCTCTTTTCTTTCGTGTAACTGTTCCGTATCCTCACAGCTGCTCTTTCGTTTCTATTTATTCCATTTCCTTCTCCAGATGGTAAAGCTTCTGATATTTTTCCTTTAAATATCTGACATAGTAATCCGGGTTGAAATCTTCCCCAGTGGTATCCTTTAAGATGGTTCGGCTGTCCTTCAGCTTTCCATACTGATGAATGTGCTCCCGCAGGTACTCCCGGATCACATCCAGCCTGCCTTCCTCCAGAAGCCCCTCAAAATCCATCTCCTTCTTCATATGATAATAAAGCTGTGCACCGAACGCACTTCCCAGTGCATAGGATGGGAAGTAGCCAAAGGAACCCTGCGACCAGTGGATATCCTGGAGAACTCCTTCCCGCTGATGCTCTGGACGGATCCCCAGATATTCTTCATATTTATCTGCCCATGCCTTCGGCAGCTCCTCCACAGACAGGTCGCCCTCGATCAGCTGCTTTTCCAGCTCATACCGGACCAGCACATGAAGGCTGTAGGTCAGCTCGTCCGCCTCCGTGCGGATAAAGCCGCAGGCTGCCTTATTAATGGCTTTGACAAACAGGTCCAGGCCGATATCTGTGAGAGTCTCCGGGAATACCTCCTGAAGCTTCTCGTAGATAGGAAGCCAGAAGCTTTTATTCCTTCCAATCATGTTCTCAAAGAAACGAGACTGGGATTCGTGCATCCCCATGGAAGCTCCCTGCCCCACCAATGTCTGAGTCAGATCATCCCGGATGCCAAACTCATAGAGAGCGTGACCAGACTCATGAATAATAGAAAACAGAGAGCTGTCCAGACGCTCATTATAATGGGTGGTAATCCGCACATCCTTATTGTGAAGATTGGTGGTAAAGGGATGGGCGCTGACCGCCATTACTCCCTTGGAGAAGTCGAAGCCCACATACTCTGCTATGAACCGTCCGATCCGTTCCTGCTGCTCATCGGTAAACTCTCCCGTCAGGAAATCATCCCGCACCAGCACCCTGCTGTTTTGGACCGCCCTTAAAAGAGGTACGATCTCCTGCTTCACCGTTTCAAAAAACTGATCCAGAAGCTCCATATTAAAGCCTGGCTCATAGTCATGCAGCATCACATCATACTTCTTCTCTCCGTCCTTTGCACGGTACCCGGCAAACTTCTTTTGGTACTGAATCACCTTCTTCAGAGTAGGTGCAAACAGGTCGAAATCATCCTGTTCCTTCGCTTCCGTCCAGACCCTCACCGCCTCAGAGGTCAATCTGGCAAATGCCTGGTACTCCTCTTTCGGGATGCAGTCCAGCTTATCAAGCTCTTCTGAAAGCTCCCGCACCTGGGCGGCTTCCAACTGAGTCAAAGTGCTATCCTTTCGGCACTCCTTCACCAGCGCTTTCACTTCATCATTATTCACCGCCTGAAAATACTCGCCGGAAAGAATGCTGATCACATTTCCGGTCAGCTGGCCGGCCTGCTTCGGCGCTAATGTGGCATCATCCCACTCAAACAATACCAAAGCCGACTGCATCGCCATAGCGCGATCCAGATAAGGCTTTAACGCATCAAACGATCTGCTCATCTTGCAAAACTCCTTCTCATTTTTAAATCTATGGTCATAATGAATTATTCAGCAGTTTTCCAAAAAATAAACCGGATTTCCGGTATTTTTCTCTCAATTCCTTCCGCCTACACACGCAGCGACCATTCCGAGCAGTCCAGCACCCTGGTGGCCAGTCCCTGGTAAAATTCCGGCTCGTGGCAGATCAGAAGGATGGTTCCTTTGTATTCCTTCAGCGCCCGCCGAAGCTCCTCCTTGGCATCCACATCCAGATGGTTGGTTGGCTCGTCTAGCAAAAGTACATTGCTCTCCCGGTTCATCAGCTTGCACAGGCGCAGCTTAGCCTGCTCGCCGCCGCTTAAGACACGAACCTGGCTTTCAATGTTCTTTGTGGTCAGCCCGCACTTTGCAAGGGCCGCCCGCACTTGATACTGGGTATAGGATGGAAATTCTTTCCAAAGTTCTTCAATACAGGTAGACGTATTTCCCGGCGCCATCTCCTGCTCAAAATATCCTATATGAAGGTAATCTCCCAGCTCCACCTTGCCGGACAACGCCGGAATCTCTCCCAGAATACTCCGAAGCAGCGTGGTTTTCCCGATTCCATTGGCGCCCTTCAGCACCACCCGTTCTCCCCGCTCCATCATCAGATTCAGCGGGCGGGACAGCGGCTCCTCATAGCCGATCACCAGATCCTTTGTCTCAAAGATAATCTTCCCGGCTGTCCGTGCCTCCTGAAAATGGAATTCCGGCTTCGGCTTCTCCTTCGCCAGCTGGATCACCTCCATTTTATCCAGCTTCTTCTGGCGGGACATGGCCATATTTCTGGTAGACACTCTGGCCTTATTTCTTGCCACAAAATCCTCAAGCTGGGAGATCTCCTGCTGCTGCCGCTTGTAAGCCGCCTCAAGCTGTGCCTTCTTCATCTCATAAACTTCCATAAACTTATCGTAATCGCCCACATAGCGGTCCAGCTTCTGGTTCTCCATGTGATAGATGATGTTGATAACGCTGTTTAAAAACGGAATGTCATGAGAGATCAGGATAAATGCGTTTTCGTACTCCTGCAGATACCGCTTCAGCCACTCAATATGCTGCACATCCAGATAGTTGGTTGGCTCGTCCAACAGAAGAATATCCGGCTTTTCCAAAAGCAGCTTGGCTAACAGCACCTTCGTCCTCTGGCCGCCGGAAAGCTCTGTCACATCCCGGTCCAGCCCCAGCTCATTTAACTCGAATGCCCGGGCGATCTCCTCCACCTTGGAATCGATCAGATAAAAATCATGAGCCATCAGAAGATCCTGGATCGTTCCCAGCTCCTCCATGGCCTCATTCATCTGGGCCTCATCCATGCTGCCCATCTTATCACAGATCTCATTCATCTGGGCTTCCATGTCAAACAGGAAGGAGAATGCACTTTTTAACACATCACGGATGGTCATTCCGGCTTCCAGAACGGCATGCTGATCCAGGTATCCCACCCGCACCCGCTTCGCCCATTCCACCTTGCCCTCATCCGGCATCAATTTATCGGTGATAATGCTCATAAATGTGGACTTTCCCTCGCCATTCGCTCCTACCAGGCCGATGTGCTCGCCTTTTAACAGGCGGAAGGACACATCCTGAAAAATGGCCCGGTCGCCGAAGCCATGGCTTAAGTGTTCAACGTTTAATATGCTCATAAGTAAACTCCTTTATTCTGTGAGGTTTTAGCCACCACTATTTTACATGGAAGGAGTGATTCTGGCAAGCTTAAAAAGGAAGCATCTCCCACTTCACGTGACTGCCCTTCTCTCCCTTTGTCACCACCAGCTTTGTCTCCATCTGGTCTTTCAGCTCGGTGACATGGGAAATGATCCCCACCAGGCGTTTTCCGCCGGATAGTTCATTCAAGATACGGATGGCCTGCATTCTGGTTTCCTCGCTCAGGGAGCCGAAGCCTTCATCGATAAACATAGTGTCGATCCGGATGCTTCCGGCGGAATTCTGGATGATATCGGCCATGCCAAGAGCCATGGCAAGAGCTGCAAGAAAGGACTCTCCGCCAGACAAGGTTTTCACATCTCTGGTTCGGTCATTAACCAGGCTGTAAACATCCAGATCCAGTCCAACTTCTCCCTGGGATCCCAGTTCTTTTACGTCACGGCACTGGAGAAGGAACTGCCCGCCGGACATCTGGAACAGCCGCTTGTTGGCCTCCTTCAGGATCATGGAGAAATAGCTTCTCTGAATATAAGTCTGAAAATTTATGTGGCGCTGGCTCAGCCTGCCGTTTGCGGTGTCATCCAGGCGCTTTATGGTTTCATATGCGGTCCGCATGTTCTGACGCGCCTGCCACAGTTCTCTGCACCGTGCCGTCAGATTTTCGTTTCGCGTGCGAATACCGTATACCTGGCGGCTTTCCTGCTCCAGCCTGCTCTGGAACTCTTTTTCTTCCCGAAGCTTTTCCAGGAACCCTTTTGTCTGAACCGGTTCCTTTCCCTGAGTCTGCTTCCGATAATGCTTCAGCCGTTCTTCGCTTCTCATCCGGGCATCCCGGTAGGTCTGGCAGGCTTCACCAGCTTCCTTTCTCCACCTTTCAGGGCGCAGGGCAGCGTGATAGGCCTCAAAGGAGGAAAAGCTCTGACGGGCCAGCTGATCCTGGAACGCGTTTTTTAACTGAGCAGCTTCGGAAATCAAACGTTCCTCCGTCTGCTCCTGCGCCATCCGGCTTCCCTGGTTTTTCTGAACCTGGCTCTCCAACGTCTGGTACGCCTGAATGGCCTGAGCGGAATCGGCTTCCAGCCGTTCCTTTTCTTCTGCTGTCTTTTGGTAAACCTGGGCTGCCTCCCTCTGGCTGCTGTATGGAAGCGATTGTTTCAAAAGCTGGATCTGGGAGTCCAGAGCCGCCTTCTGAATCTCCAGCTCATTCACCTGCTCCTGAATCTCCTCCTGCTCCTTCTGAAGAGCCTCCAGCCGGGCTGCCAGATCCCCCAGCTC
>JAUNOF010000095.1:0-4533 GCA_030537215.1 Lachnospiraceae bacterium | reverse complement strand
CACACCGGACAAGGCGCTCCCTCCTGCAAGGATGCTGCCAGAAATCCAGCCTGGCCTTCCAGGAACCTGGCGTACATCTGTTCGTAGGAATCCTCCAGCTTTACCGCCTGTCTTTTTATCCTCTGGTAGCTTTCCTTCCCCTCTTCCAGCTCCTTCCGAAAGCTTTCCAATTCCTTTAAAGATGCTCCCAGATTGGTCAGCCCGTTTTTCCGCTCCTGAAGGGCTGCCGCCTCATGTTCCAAAACAGGGAGGGCCTGTGCCCTGGTTCTGGCCTGCTCCTGCTGCTTTGCAGCTTCCTGATGCCGGTCAGTGCTTCTCTGAATTTCTTCTGAAACTTCTTTTCTGCGGCCTTTCAGCTTCTCAAGCTTTTTCGTAAGCTGGGACCGGCTGGCTTCCTTCGCCTCCAGCTCCCCATACTGCTGCAGACTGGCTTGAATCTGATCCATCCTGGCGATCAGCTGCGGGCTTTTAGAGCGGAGCACTTCCTCTGCCTGTTCCTTCTGCCGGACTCTCGCCTCCAGCTCTCTGACCTGCCGCGACAACTGCTGTTTCAGACGCCCAAGTTCTTTCCTGCACAGCTCCAGCTCCTTTTCCTTGCCCTCCCAGCTGGCCTCCGCCGGCTGTACATTGGCGGCAGAGACAGCACATTCGATTTCCATGCGAAGCGCCTCCATCTCAGCTTCCCGGCTGCGAAGCTTGGCATCCTCGGTCTCCGCCTGTTTCCGCGCTTCAAAAAGCTGGTTCCGCTCCTGAGCCTGACTTACCAGCAAATTCAGACGGTTCTGGCTCTCCAGGTTCTCCTTTAATGCTTCTGACAGCTCCTCTTCCCGCCGACAGGCTTCCCCTATGATCTCATCCAGCAGTCCCAGGATCTCCTCCTGTCTGGATTCAGAAAACCGGCCTGTTTCCTCCCATTGCGCTGCAAAGCGGCTGCCGGGAATACAGCTCACATCCTCCAGCTCCCGGATCAGTTTCTTTTTATTCTCATCTAATTCTCCGTACAGAGCCTTGGCCCGGTTCCGCAGCTCCTCCTCGATCCGGCTGTAGATCCTGGTATTGAAGATCCGGGCAAAGATCTCCTTTCTCTCCTTAGAGGGCGCATGAAGCAGCTTTAAGAAATCTCCCTGGGCAATCATAGCAATCTGGGTAAACTGATCGCAGTCCAACCCCATGATCTCTATAATTTTCTGGTTGGTTTCCTTCGCCTTTCCCGGAAATACGGTTCCATCCGGGAGAGTCAGCTCCACCTTCGGAGCCTCCTCCACCAAAGATCTCACGCCCTCCTTATTTTTCCGCTTGCTCACGCGGAATTGTCTGGGATACCGCAAGATCCGGTATTCCTCTCCTCGATACCGGAAGGTCAGATCAGCAAAGGTAGGCGTGTCCTCCGATGCATACTGGCTCCGCATCATCTCACCATCCCGCTTCCCGCCGCTGGTCTCGCCGTACAGGGCAAAGGTAATGCCGTCAAAGATGGTGGTCTTTCCTGCCCCGGTATCTCCCGTGATCAGAAATACCCCATGGTCGATTCCAGAAAAGTCAATGGTTTCCGTTCCTGCATAAGAGCCAAACGCTGACAGAATCAATCGAACTGGTTTCATGCTTCCTCCACCTCCTTTACCTTCTGGATCACATCCAGCATAATCCCTTCCTCCTCCAAGGTCATAGGCGCCTGCTGCATTTCCTGATAGAAGGCGCGAAATGCCTCCATGGGCTCCAGAATCACCGGTTCCTGAGAAACCTCATCCAGCTTTGCTCTGGTTCGGCTGTTATCCATCCGAATTTCCAGAATATAAGGGTAGTATTCCTGCAGCTGCTCTCTTGGTCGGAATACCTCTTTCTCATCCGTCAATGTGATGCTGATAAAGTCCTCCTGCCTCTGGGTTTCCCTGGCACGTTCCAGCACCTCCTGAAGGGTTCCCCGCTCTCTCCTCACATCCTGAATTGCTGTCAGAGGGATCCTTTCAATCTGAACCGGCTTTCCCTTCTCCTCCAGGGTGACCATGGTGATGGATTTTTCCTGATCCGCCTCACTGACGGAATATTTTAACGGCGTGCCGCAGTAACGAATGGAGGGCGCGCCGATCCACTGTGCCCCGTGAAGATGGCCCAGCGCCACATAGTCAAAGTCCTTCACCCGGGACGCATCCACACTGTCGATACCGCCCACCGAGATATATGCCTGCTCCGATTCACAGGTATCCGGGCTTTGACTCCCTGACACGTAAAACTGGTGAGACAACAGCACATTTCTCTCCCTCACATCGATCTCCTCCCGGCGAATCAGCGCCCCAACTGCTTCATCATAGCTGACAGCCGCTCCTTCCGGAAACAGCTGCCGCACATATCCCGGTTTGGTGAAGGGGAGAAGGTAAAAATTTACTCTTCCAAAGGAGTCCTCTAAGACCACCTTCCGCAGCCGCTCCTCTTTCGTTCTGGGAGGAAAGGTCTCCACATAGATCTGATGCTTCTCCAAAAAGGAGCTGGCATAGTTAAGCCGTTCTGCCGAATCATGGTTTCCAGCAATGACCAGTACTGCTGTCTGGGGCTGAATTTCTGCCAATTGATTTAAAAATTCATCAAATATGGTATACGCCTCCCCGGAAGGCACCGACTTGTCAAATACATCTCCCGCAATCAGCACCGCATCCGGGCGGTATTCCTTCACCCGCTCTGTGATCTGGCGAAGCACAGCTCTCTGGTTTTCTCTTAAATTATAGTAATACAGCTGCTTTCCGATATGCAGATCTGAAATATGAAAAAATCGCATAATCTCCTTCTTTCCGCCTGCAAAAACAGCCAGACATCCCATGCCTGACTGTCTGTTTTCCACTGATTTTCTGAAACAGGTAACGATTCCGTATCTTCCTCATTACTGAAACTGAATTTTAATCGAAGAAATTCTCCCAGTTATGGAAGCAGTCTTTCCATCCAGATTCCTGGGTACTTCGATCGTGGATTCCGTATGTACCTTTACATCAAAAACCATCCCGTTCTTTCCTGCCTTCGCACGGAGAGGCTCCTTTTCATCCGACAGGTACAGCGTACTCTCTCCGATCCACACTCCGTATATCTTCCGGTCCTTCTTATTTAAATTGTATTCCTTTGGGATTCTCAGTTTTGTTCCTGTAACCTTCTCTTCTGCCGAACCGATTGCAAACATAATCTCTTCTTCCTTTCTGACCCAAAACACGGTACATTTCCCATTTATTTTAACAGCATTTTTCGGTTTTGAGTGATATTTTATCGTCCTTTTATGAATTTTATCATTATGTTAAAAAAATATCCAGTGGTTTTTGTATATTTTTACGTACTTTTTAAAATTTGCTTTTCAAAATTTAATCCATCCATTATCATTAAACTTAGAGAAGCAAAAACTTGTAAAAAAGAAACCAGGAGGAGAGCATTGAAACAATTGAAGCAGATTCTGAACGAAAAACAATTAAACCGGAAGCAGAAATTTATACTGCTGTCCATCATTCCTATTTATTTTATCCTGGCGGGCCTGTATCTCCAGCCTCTGGACAGTATTCTTCACGGTGTGAAAACCATCATTATTGAACCCGACTTTCTGATCACCGATTACTTTCTGATCGGTGGAGTGGGCGCTGCCTTCATAAATGCCGGTGCTCTTACCCTGATGAGCATTGCCATCATTTATTTTCTGGGAATGGAAATGGATGGGCATACCATCACCTCCTGTTGTCTGATGTTTGGATTCTCCCTGTTCGGAAAAAATCTGTTTAATATCTGGGCCATCTTGTCCGGAATCTTTTTGTATGCAAAATATCACAAAACCTCTGTGAAGCGGTACATCTACGTGGGACTTTACGGAACCAGCCTGTCTCCCATCATCACTCAGGTCATGCAGATTCCAGGCCTGTCCTTGTCCTTCCGTCTCCTGCTTTGTATTGTAGTAGGGCTGCTGATCGGGTTTGTCCTTCCTCCTCTGTCCACCCACGTTCATTTTTCCCACAAAGGCTATTCTCTCTACAATGTAGGCTTCGCATCCGGAATTATTGCCACTGTTATTGTATCCCTGTTCAAATCCTTCGGCATTGAAACCGCGTCCCGCCTGATCTGGTCCAGCGGAAACAACCGGCTGTTTGCCGTCCTTCTATGTCTCCTGTTCGGCGGCATGTCTGCTGCCGGCCTTCTTTTCGGCGGTAAGGAGACCCTGACAAAATTTAAATCCATTCTGGCCTGCAGCGGCCGCAGCGCCGACTATCTCCGAGATTTCGGCGGCCCTGCCACAATCTTTAATATGGGAATCAACGGCTTGTTTGCCACTCTGTTCGTGATTGCAGTCAAAGGAGACCTAAACGGTCCTACCATCGGCGGTATCTTCACCATCATCGGCTTCAGCGCCACCGGAAAGCATGTCCGGAACATTTCCCCCATCATGGTAGGAGTCTTTTTAGCCAGCCTGACCAAGGAATGGCATATCAATGCCCCCTCCCCCATGCTGGCCCTGCTGTTCTCCACGACCCTGGCCCCCATTGCAGGAGAATTCGGGATCATCGCCGGGATCAT
>JAUNOF010000008.1:34138-43060 GCA_030537215.1 Lachnospiraceae bacterium | reverse complement strand
GGCTTTTTAAAAAGCTTTATTCTATTTTTGTATTTCTTCGTGAAACAGCCCTACACTTCACAAGGATGAAACGTTACTGTTCAGGTAGGTCTGCGCATTTGCTGCGCAGACCGTATGATAAACTAGGCCGGAAAGCAAAAATCCCATCGCCGCAGGCGATTTTCATGGATTTTTGCCAGTTGCTGTGAACGCACGTGAACAGTAACGACGAAACCCTTTCTCATTTCCTCCACTTTGTCTATTTTTGGAGAAATTTCATAAGAAATAAAAATATTTGCGAAATCAGGTGCACAATTTGTCGAAATCTTGTATAATAGGACATATGAAATCGGAAATCATACGACTATTCATTCAGCAAGCAGACCGTTTATGAAGTTCCTGTGCAAATTTTCCAGGATATTTTTTCGAGAATGGGTTTCAAAAAACGGAGGCGCAGCGGGTTACGCGGAGCATTTTTGAATCGTACTATCGGAAAAATAGACCAGAATATTTGCACAGGGGGTTTTGAAATGGACTACTAACGAGCGCAGACAGGAATCAGAATCAGCAAAATGCTTCCTGTCAAGGCGTGATAGACGATTAAGGAGGACGCAATATGGCAGACGTTATGAACACCTGGGAAAAGATCCAGCAGGGTGTCAAAGAAACAGAGCGGCTGATCGGCCAAAAACAGTATAATCTGGCTATGGTAAAGTCCAGACAGACACTGGAATATATGGTTAAGAGCTTAGGAGAGCGGGCATGCATCGTAGATGGGGATATGTCCGATATCATTGATCAGCTTTATGAAGGCCAGTGGATCACCAAGGCCACAAAAGAACATTACCACAAACTAAGAATGATCGGGAATAAAGCAGTTCACGAGGGCAATGACAGTGCTTCCGATGCCAGTCAGGCTTACCACATCCTGTCTCAGGAGGTCTACGCCTTTGCAAACGAATACAGTCCCAGACGGCGCAAGCCTTCCGGCAGCTCTTCCGCTCGTCCGAAGACCAGCTCCAGAAGCACAGCAAGCCCCAGCCGCCGCCGTTCCAAGAAGAAGAAATCACCAGCAGAAGACATCCTGCGCATTCT
The DNA here is from genome assembly GCA_030537215.1 of Lachnospiraceae bacterium. Taxonomy (GTDB): domain Bacteria; phylum Bacillota; class Clostridia; order Lachnospirales; family Lachnospiraceae; genus Caccovicinus. The sequence continues at coordinate 41,986 of JAUNOF010000008.1, read as the reverse complement.
GATTCCCATCGTATGCGTAATCCTGCTGATTTTCATCATCCGCGCCCTGCTTCCAGGGAAGGATGAAGCCGATTCCAAGGAGACCAGCGCTCCCATCGAAACCGTAAATCCAGAGCCTACCGACTCCCCGGATCAGGTACCGGAGGAAAGCGACGCCCAGCCAGCTGAAACTCCTGCCGCTGTCTACCGTACCACCTCTACTCTGAATGTCCGTATGGAGCCATCTACCAGCGCCAGGATTCTGGTACAGTTAGCTCCCGGCACGGAGGTTAATGTAACCGGCACTTACGATGACCAGTGGACGATCATCAACTATGAGGGTCAGGATGCTTATGTTGCGACTGCATATCTGACCCAGTAACTAGTATGACCCGCTTTTTACACGAGAATTTTACTCCTTATTTCCACCGGCAGCTTTTTGCTGCCGGTTTTTTTATCTGATTTTGCGTTTCTATGTTCCCCAATGTGATGATGTTGGGGTCAAAAGGTCTTTTACCCCCTTTGATACCAGATTTTAACACAGCTTTAATATCGTTAAAATTTTCACCAAATGATTTTATGATTCGCCCTATTTTCTTGTAGCTTTCGTCATGGCTTTTTTTAATTCTTTGTAATATCATAATGAAAAGAACGAAGTAACTGTCAAAATTCAGAACCGTTACACGTCAAAAATTAAAAAAGGAGGACTATCGTGGATAACCTGATCAACAAAATTTCCGAAATTGAAGCCGCCGCTTCTTCTGTTCTGGACAATATGGATGAACGAAAGGCTGCCTTTGCTGCTGAGATCAAGGAAAAAACGGCTGCCTTCGACGCCGATCTGGAGCAGGAAACGACAGAAGCCATTCGCCAGCTCCGGGAGCACATGGAGGCGGAGATGAAAGAAAAGCTGTCAAAGCAGAAGGCTGACGGGGAAAAAGCTCTTTCCAAGCTGGATGAGATCTATGAGTCAAGCCACGCTGCCCTTGCCGCCAAGCTGTTTCATCAGATGACAAAGGAGTGATGCTATGGGAAGTCTTTTAGCCTACAGTGGCATGACCACTAAAGTAAAAGCGATGAAAAGCCATTTGATCCAGGATAGCCAATACCGGGAAATGGCTGCTCTGGATTCTGTCACCAGCTCGGTGGATTATCTGAAAAAGCTTCCCTCCTACACCTCTGTTTTTTCTGGTACGGAGGCAGGAGAACTGCATCGGGCTAAAATTGAGGAGCTGCTGCTTCAGTCAAAATATCAGGACTTTTCTAAGCTTTACCGTTTTTCTAATTTACCTCAGCGAAAATTTTTAGATATCTATTTTATGCATTATGAGATTGCTGCATTAAAACGATGCCTGCGGAGCGTCATCGGTCACAAACCGCTTGAGCTTAACCTTTCCCTTTTTCAGGAGTTTTTTGAACGCCATTCCAAACTGAACTTAACCAGACTTTCCGCTTCCGGGAATCTGACCGAATTTACTGCAAATCTGGCTGGCTCTCCATATTATGATATTATGGTTCATTTAAATCAGCAGGAACATATGACCTTGTTTGACTACGAGATGAATCTGGACTTGATCTACTTTAAGACCATGTGGAAGGTGAAAGGCAAGAATTTAAAAAAGGACGAGCGGGAAGCGCTGACTCAGTGCTTCGGAGATCGTTTGGATATGCTGAATATCCAGTGGATCTACCGCTGCTTAAAGTACTACCGCATGACGCCCAGCGAGATCTGTGCTCTGCTGATACCGATCCAATACCGGCTGAAGGCGGAACAGATCCGGGCTATGGCCAGTGCTGGTTCCCTGGATGAGTTTTTCGGCATCTTAAGCACCACATACTACGGCGGCCTGGGACTGGCTGATCTGAATGCCCAGCCAAACCCGGAAAAGCTGACAGAGCAGGTATTAAACCGCGTTCACCTGCTGACCATGCGGCGCGATCCCTACTCCATCGCTACGGTAAACTCCTACTTATATTTCAAAGAACAGGAGATCTGCCGTATTATTCATATAATAGAAAGCGTCCGTTACGGCCTGGATTCTCACCAGATTCTTGCCTCCGTAATGGCTGCTGTGTAAAGGAGGTTATTTTGTGATTGAAAAGATGAAATTCTTAAATCTGACAGGCCCCAAGGCGCAGATCGACCGCGCTGCGGAAGAATATCTCTCCAAATATGACATTCAGTTGGAGAATGCCCTGTCTGAGCTTCATGCAGTAAAGGATTTAAGACCATTTAACGAAACTAATCCCTACCGCAGTGAATGCAAACGTGCCCAAGAGCTGATGCAGGAACTGCAGGGAGACGGGACGGCTGATTCTTCGGAGGAAGCCTCTGCTCTGACGGTGGAGCAGGCAGCAGAGATCATCCGCTCCATGGATCAGACGCTAATGGAATTAGCAGCCAAAAAAGAAGATTTGGAAAAGCAGGCGGAGGAGCTTGCCGCTTACCGGAACCAGACAGCCCCATTTGCCGGCCTGAACTACGATGTATCCCGAATCCTTCAATTTAAGTGCATCAAGTTCCGTTTCGGCCGGATTGAGAAGGAATATTTTGAGAAATTTGAAACCTTCGTCTATGATGCCATCGACACCATCCTTTTTGAATGCCGTCAGGATGAAAATTATGTATGGCTGGTCTACTTTGTACCGGCTCCAGTTGCAGATAAGGTGGATGCCATCTACGCATCGATGCATTTTGAGCAGCTGTTTCTTCCTGATGAATTTCAGGGAACTCCTGCAGAAATCTGCCGGAACCTGGATGAAAAAATTGCTTCCGCAAAGGCAGCCATCCAGGAAACAGAAAGCCAGATCCGCCGCACCCTGGAGGAACAGAAGGGCCGCCTGCTTAATGCCTGCCAAAAGCTTCTCCAGTACTGGAAAAACTTTGATATCCGCAAGCTTGCCGCCTGCACCAATCAGGACGACCACACCTTCTTTATCCTGTGCGGCTGGATGACGGCTCAGGATGCCGCCCGTCTCCAAAAGGAGCTGGAATCAGATGAAGATCTGTTCCTGATCATGGAGCCGGACCACGACAATGTTTTAAGCAAGCCGCCTACCAAGATGAGGAATCCAAAGCTTTTCAAGCCTTTCGAAATGTTTATTCAGATGTACGGCCTTCCGGATTATAAAGAGATTGACCCCACCATCCTGATCGGCATCACCTACTCCTTCCTTTTCGGCTTTATGTTCGGAGATGTGGGGCAGGGCCTGTGCCTGCTGATGGGCGGCGCCCTGCTGTACCGGGTTAAGAAGATGAACCTGGCAGCCATCATCAGCTGCTGCGGCTTCTTCTCCACCATATTCGGATTCCTGTTCGGAAGCATCTTCGGGTTTGAAGATGTAATCGATGCCATATGGCTGCGCCCCGGCAAGGCCATTACAGCCCTTCCCTTTATCGGAAAGCTGAACACCGTATTCATCATTACCGTTGCTTTAGGCATGGGAATCATTGTTATCACCATGATATTAAATATTATCAACGGACTGCGGGCTCATGACACGGAAAAGACCTGGTTTGACACCAACGGCGCTGCCGGGCTGGTATTTTACCTGTCCCTGATCGCGGTGATCGTTTTGTTCATGACAGGAAATCCGCTCCCAGCCTCTATTGTGCTGATTATTATGTTCGGCATCCCGCTCCTCCTTCTTTTCTTCAAGGAGCCGCTGACCTCCCTGGTAGAAAAGAAGTCGGCAGCTATTGAAGGCGGAAAAGGAATGTTTGTGGTGCAAGGCTTTTTTGAGCTGTTTGAGGTAATGCTCAGCTATTTCTCCAACACCCTCTCCTTCGTCCGTGTGGGAGCATTCGCTGTCAGCCATGCAGCTATGATGGAGGTAGTACTGATGCTGGCCGGCTATGAATCCGGCAGCACCAACTGGATCGTAGTTGTGTTAGGAAACCTGTTCGTCTGCGGCATGGAGGGCCTGATCGTAGGCATCCAGGTTCTTCGTCTGGAATATTATGAGCTGTTCAGCCGGTTCTACAAGGGAACCGGACGGCCATTTAAGCCTTACGGTAAAACAGCTTCCAATTAAGATGGATGCTGCTCTGCCGCGCCATTTGCAATTTTCTTCACCAACGTTTTAAAAAAATTTTCATATAGAAAAGGAGAATCTACCATGACAGTAAAATTATTATTATCCCTGGCATTAATCTTAAGCATCGTGATCCCATTCGGCGCATTTGCCGCAGGTGAGAAATCCAGAGGCCGCTATAAGACCGCCCTGGCAGTCAACTCTCTTTTATTTTTCGGAACCCTTTTAACCTGCAGCGCTCTCTTCTTCACCGGCAATGCATTTGCAGCAGAAGCCGCAGCAGAAGCTGTTAACCCCTCTGCCGGCCTGATCTGTCTGGCTGCTGCCATCTCCACCGGCTTATCCTGCATCGGCGGCGGCATCGCCGTATCTGCTGCTGCTTCCGCTGCCTTAGGCGCTATCAGTGAGGATGGCTCCATCCTTGGTAAATCTCTGATCTTCGTTGGCTTGGCCGAAGGTGTGTGTCTGTACGGATTGATCATCTCCTTTATGATCATCGGTACCCTGTAAGCCTATGAGAATGTATCTGATCAGCGACAACGTGGACACTCTGACCGGCATGCGTCTGGCCGGAGTGGAGGGCGTTGTCGTACATGAACGCAGTGAATTAAAGGAAGCCCTGGATAAAGCATTGGCCGACAAAGAGATCGGGATCCTTCTTCTGACGGAAAAATTCGGCCGGGAATTTCCGGAAATCATTGATCCTGTAAAGCTGAACCGGAAGTTCCCTCTGATTGTAGAAATTCCTGATCGTCACGGAACCGGCCGCAAGCCCAACTTTATCACTTCCTATGTAAATGAAGCCATTGGATTAAAGCTCTAACGATTATGAAAGCAGGTGACTGATTTGACAACCGATGAAAAGCTTCAGCATTTTTTAGACATCTGTATGGATGACGCCAGGGAGCGGGGCGGACGCATCTTTGATGAATATGCATCCGCACTGGAAAAAGACCTGGAAGAACATAAAATCGATGCAAAACGGCGTGCAGCCATGCAGCTTCAGGGAGAAAGCGAAAAGATCCAGCGGGAAATCAACAAGGAGCTGGCTCTGGAGCAGATCAACTTAAAGCGCACCCTCAGCCTCCATCAGGAGGAATTAAAGAAAAAGCTCTTTGTGGAAGTAAGAAATCTGCTGGACAGCTTTATGGAAACAGCCAGGTATCAGCAGCTTTTGGACGCTCAGATCAAACATGCCGTAGAATTTGCTGGCGATGAGGAACTGGTGATTTACCTGGATCCATCTGATGCTGATAAGCTGAATCAGCTTTCCCTTCACAACCATGCAAACATTAAGATCAGCGAATATTCCTTCGGCGGGGGAACCAGAGCCGTGATTCCGTCAAAGCACATCCTGATCGACAATTCCTTTGATACCAAATTAAAAGAAGCGGAGCGGGACTTCCGCTTTGAAACAGGAGGTGCCATCCATGGCTGATACGAGAAAAACCGGCGTGATCTACGGCATTAACGGCCCGGTCATCTATCTGGAGGGCGATCCTGGCTTCCAGATGAATGAGATGGTCTATGTTGGAAAAGAAAACCTGATCGGCGAGGTCATCGGATTAACCTCCGAGAAAACCACGGTCCAGGTATATGAGGAAACCAGCGGCATCAAGCCGGGAGAACTGGTTTACGGAAGCGGCGCACCTGTATCCATTACTCTGGCTCCCGGCATCTTAAGCAATATCTTTGACGGAATTGAGCGCCCATTAAGCGAGATCGCCAAAACAGGCGGCCCGTACATCAGCCGCGGGGTTCATGTAGATTCCCTGGATACCCAGAAAAAATGGAACACCCACATCACCGTTAAGAAGGGCGATCACCTTCTCCCAGGGGCTGTTATCGCAGAGGTTCCTGAGACCAGAGCCATCACCCATAAGGTTATGCTTCCGCCGACCCTGGACGGCTATGTGCTGGACGTGGCTGAGGATGGGGAATATACCATTAACGACACGCTGCTGACCTTACAGCTTCTGGACGGGAAGGAAATCAAGATAACCATGACCCAGAAATGGCCCATCCGTGTGCCCAGGCCAACCACAAAGCGGTTCCCGGCTACCCGGCCTCTGATCACGGGACAGCGAATTATGGACACTTTGTTCCCACTGGCAAAAGGCGGCACGGCTGCCATCCCGGGAGGCTTTGGTACCGGCAAGACCATGAACCAGCATCAGATCGCAAAGTGGGCGGATGCCGATATTATTATCTACATCGGCTGCGGCGAGCGGGGCAATGAGATGACTCAGGTTCTGGAGGAATTCTCACAGCTGATCGACCCGAAGAGCGGCAATCCGCTGCTGGACCGCACTACATTAATCGCCAACACCTCCAACATGCCGGTGGCTGCCCGAGAGGCAAGCCTGTACTCCGGCCTGACCCTGGCAGAATATTACCGGGATATGGGCTATCATGTAGCAATCATGGCAGACTCCACCTCCCGCTGGGCGGAAGCGCTGAGAGAGCTGTCCGGCCGTCTGGAGGAGATGCCTGCGGAGGAGGGCTTTCCCGCCTACCTGGCGTCCAGATTGTCTGCATTCTATGAGAGAGCCGGAATGATGCAGAACTTAAACGGAACAGAAGGCTCCGTTTCTATTATCGGAGCGGTTTCCCCTCAGGGCGGCGATTTCTCCGAGCCGGTGACCCAAAATACCAAGCGTTTCGTCCGCTGCTTCTGGGGGCTGGATAAATCCCTTGCCTACGCCAGACATTTCCCTGCCATCAACTGGCTGACCAGCTATTCCGAGTATCTCACAGATCTGGCTCCCTGGTACACCGACCATGTTGACAAGAAATTTGTGGATTACCGCAACCAGATCGTATTTCTGCTGACCCAGGAAAGCAGCCTGATGGAAATTGTAAAGCTGATCGGCGCCGACGTGCTGCCCGACGACCAGAAGCTGATCCTGGAGATTGCCAGAGTGATCCGGGTAGGCTTCCTGCAGCAGAATGCCTTCCACAAGGAGGATACCTGCGTACCGATGGAAAAGCAGTTTAAGATGATGGATGTCATCCTGTACCTGTATAAAAAATCCCGTTCCCTGATCTCCATGGGAATGCCCATGTCGGTGCTGAAGGAGGATCCTATCTTTGATAAGGTGATTTCGATTAAATACGATGTTCCAAACAACCGCCTGGATTTATTTGATGATTACAAGAAGCAGATCGACCAGTTCTACGACAATGTAGTAGAGCGCAACGGATAAGGAGGCTTATTATGGCAATTGAATATTTAGGTTTAAGCGGCATTAACGGGCCTTTGGTGGTGCTGGAAGGACTGCAGGGCGCCTCCTACGATGAAATCGTGGAAATGACCGTAAACGGCGCCGTAAAAAAGATGGGCCGTATCATTGAGATCTACCGGGATAAGGCTGTCATCCAGGTCTTTGAGGGAACCGAGGGCATGGCTCTCCGCAATACCCACACCCGGCTGACCGGTCATCCTATGGAAATCGCCGTTTCAGAGGATATGCTGGGACGTACCTTCGACGGAATCGGCCAGCCCATCGACGGGCTGGGCCCTATTTCATCTGATGTTAAGCTGGATGTAAATGGCAAGCCATTAAATCCCATCACCCGGGAATATCCCAGAAACTATATCCGAACCGGCATCTCCGCGATCGACGGACTGACCACCCTGATCCGGGGACAGAAGCTTCCCATCTTCTCCGGCAACGGTCTTCCTCATGACCAGCTTGCCGCCCAGATCGTGCAGCAGGCTTCCCTGGGGGATAATTCCGATGAGCAGTTCGCCATTGTGTTCGCCGCCATGGGCGTTAAATACGATGTCGCTGATTTCTTCCGCCGCACCTTCGAGGAAAGCGGCGTATCGGA
>JAUNOF010000008.1:31969-34038 GCA_030537215.1 Lachnospiraceae bacterium | reverse complement strand
CTGGCAGCCCTCTACGAGCGCGCCGGTATCGTAGCCGGACGCCCCGGCTCCGTCACCCAGATTCCCATCCTGACCATGCCTAACGATGATATTACACATCCCATTCCCGACTTGACCGGCTACATCACAGAAGGCCAGATCGTACTGGACCGCAGTCTTTACGGACAATCCATCTATCCGCCCATCAACGTGCTGCCGTCCCTGTCCCGTCTGATGAAGGACGGCATCGGAAAGGGCTACACCAGAGAGGATCATCAGGACGTGGCAAACCAGCTGTTCTCCTGTTACGCCAAGGTAGGAGACGCCAGAGCGCTGGCATCGGTTATCGGTGAGGATGAGCTGTCCCCAATCGATAAGAAATACTTAAATTTCGGCAAGGAATTTGAGGAACGCTTCATCGGCCAGGAGATCCACGACAACCGAACCATCATAAATACTCTGGATATCGGCTGGAAGCTTCTGGGTATGCTTCCTCGTGAAGAATTAGACCGGGTGGACACCAAGATATTAGACCAGTACTACAAGCCCTCTGCCGTGTCAGAAGACGGCCGCCTGATTGAGGATTAGGAGGTGTTTCCATGAATCCAAATACATTTCCCACCAAAGGAAATCTGATTCTGGCGAAAAATTCCTTGTCCCTGGCCAGGCTTGGATACGGACTGATGGACAAAAAGCGGAATATCCTGATCCGGGAGCTGATGAGCCTGATCGATCAGGCAAAGGATATTCAGTCCGAGATCGACGCTACCTTCACCGAAGCCTACCAGGCTCTTCAGCAGGCCAATATCGAGATGGGAATCAACTATGTCCAGGAGGCCAGCATGACCATCCCCTTGGAAGAGTCCATCAAGATCAAAGCCAGAAGCATTATGGGCACGGAGATCCCTCTGGTGCAGTATGCCGCCGCTCCGCTGGTTCCCGCCTACGCCTTCGGCGACACCACCCAGTCCTTAGACGAGGCCCGCGTCAAGTTTGAAAAGGTAAAGGATCTGACCATCAAGCTTTCCATGGTGGAAAATTCCGCCTACCGCCTGGCCTCCAGCATTAAAAAGACGCAAAAGCGGGCCAATGCCTTAAAGAATATCACCATCCCAACCTACGAGACCCTGACCAGAGATATCACCAACGCTCTGGAAGAAAAGGATCGGGAAGAGTTTACCAGGCTGAAGGTGATTAAGCGGACAAAGGCCGGGCAGTAAACAAAAAAAACCTTCAGAAGGCATATGAGCGCATCTGCTTTCTGAAGGTTTTCTTATTGGTTTTCTGATGGTCGATTTTAAAATATATAAACAATCGTAAAACTTTTATCCCTTGCAATACCTGGGATTCTGTTATATGATTTTTATTAATCTACAAAAAGAAGAATCGAGGAATCTGCCATGAAATCAATCATTCATCATACCCTGGGAATCCTGTGTGCCTTCTGCCTGATGTTCACTTTGCTCATCACCTCGGTAGAGGCAGTATGCTACTGGACTCCCGGATACTTTGAAAAAGAATACACAAAATATCAAGTACTGGACGATCTGCCGGAAATGACCATGGAGGATCTTTTACAGGTCACCGGCGAGATGATGGATTATCTGAAAGGAAACCGTGAGGACCTTCACGTATGGACCACCATGGGCGGCCAGCATCGGGAATTTTTTACAGAGCGTGAAATTGCCCATATGGAAGATGTCCAGGGACTTTTCCTGGCTGCCATTTTTCTGCGGAGAATCTGCCTGGCCTTCATCGCGCTGTCCGTTCTGGCAATTGCCATAACAGGCGGCAAGCTGCGTCAGGTCCTGCCCAAAACCATATTTGCCGGAACGCTGCTCTTTTTCGCCATAGCAGCCGTTCTGGGCCTGATCGTATCCACCGACTTTTCCAAATACTTTATTGTTTTCCACCATATCTTCTTTGACAATGACTTATGGATCCTGGATCCTTCTGTGGACATGCTGATCAATATCGTGCCGGAAGGCTTTTTCAGCGATACTGCCGCCCGCATTCTTATCACCTACGGGATATCGGCTGTGCTTGTCCTGGCAGTTTCTTTCCTGTTTAAGAAGAAATGGAGGAAATGA
>JAUNOF010000008.1:0-31869 GCA_030537215.1 Lachnospiraceae bacterium | reverse complement strand
GGCTGTGCTTGTCCTGGCAGTTTCTTTCCTGTTTAAGAAGAAATGGAGGAAATGACTGCAGATGCCTAACATGTAAGGAGACTTTTTTATCCATGAAAAAAACACATTTCCCATTGCTGTCCATATTATCTGCCCTGTGCCTGTCCGTGATCGGCCCAGGTGATTTTCCCTTCTCTGCATACAGGGAGAATCCCAATAGCCGGAACGCTTATAATCAGGCACTGCCGGAACTGATACTGACCGCCTGCGCCGCTCCCTCCTGGCCGGAATCTCCGGAAATCCAGGCGGACGGCGGTATTCTGGTAGATGCAGACTCCGGCGCTGTCCTTTTTGAAAAAAATGCGGACCAGGCCTACTATCCTGCAAGCATCACAAAAATCCTGACCGCCCTGATTGTCATCGAAAACTGCAATATGGATGACATCGTCACCTTCTCCAATCGCGCCGTCAATGATGTAGAATCCGGCAGCTCCAACATGGGCGCCCTGGAAGGCGACCAGCTCAGTGTCCGTGACTGCCTCTACGGGCTGATGCTGGCCTCCGCCAATGAAGCTGCCAATGCCTTAGCGGAGCATTGTGCCGACTCCATCGAAGGCTTCGTGGATATGATGAATCAAAAGGCAAGGGAGCTTGGCTGCACCGGCAGCAATTTTGCCAATCCCAGCGGATTAAATAATGAAAATCACTACACCACTGCACGGGATATGTCTATCATCATGAAAGCAGCTATTGAAAATCCTATTTTTCTGGAAATTGATGGCTCTTTATATTGGAAGCATGCTCCCATTCAGCGGTACCCCGACCCGGATGATCCCTATAATACCATCTATGCCCACCATTCCATGCTGAAAAAAAATGACTCCCGCTACTATGCCGGAGCCTTTGCCGGAAAAACCGGCTACACGTCCTTGGCTGGAAATACCCTGGTAACCTGTGCCAAGCGGGATGACATGACCCTGATCTGCGTGATCCTGAATGGCCATCAGACCCACTACCAGGACACAAAAATTTTATTTGATTATGGATTTCGCAGCTTTAAGACACGCCCGGTTTCCGAATATGACCATTCCTACACCTCCATTGAAAACGACATGACCATTGCAGGGCTGACCGCCAGTCCCATTTCCACCCTTTCTCTTGGAAAAAACTGCTATGTCACTCTGCCTCAGACAGCTGATTTTAATGATGTGGAAACCGAATTAAACTATCAGTTAGAGCCTTCAGCCCCTGCCGGCAGCATTGCCCAGATCTCGTACTGCTATGCCGGACGAAATGTTGGCTCCTCCTATCTGATGATCAAAAATACAACGGATTCCATGGCACGGATGGAAAATGCCGCTGCAAAGCTTTCCCCCGCGGAAACCGTAGGAATCCCGGAACCAACCACAAAATCCATGAACACGGAAGCCATCGAGGCGGAGGATGCCGCAAGATCCCGTATGGCGGCGGGCGAAACCATGGCGGCGGATGCCGAAGGTCTTCCTGACGAAGCCAACCGTTCCGACCCGGACGCCGCCAGCCGCAAAGAACGTGCAAACAGAGCCGCCCTGCAGGCAGAGACTTCTCCGGAATCCTCCAACTCTCTCTCCGGCACATCGGAAGGCTTTTCTCTCTCCCACTTTCTGCGGACCCACCTGCATATTTCCGCCGCCTTCTGGATTGCTCTGGCAGTTACAGCGGCTCTCGCAGCCCTCATTACCGCCATTGTTCTGATCAAGCTTCATCTGGATAAAAAGGAGGAGGAAGAGCAGTATCTCCGCCAGGAACGAAGATTGAAACGCTTAAGGGATATCGGCTTTTCCCAGTCTGAGTTTGACAAGATCGTAAAAGAACGGAAAAATGCCTCCTACCGGGCGCCAAAGCAGAAACGCCGGAGAAAATAAACAGAACCTTAACGCATATCCTCTTGGCCTTCCTCTGCCCTTCGGTTATAATCAGAATAATGGGGAGGTTTGGGAAAATTCATGAAACAACGCATACACATATTTACAAAAAACAATAAAAAGAAAGAACGGATGTCCCGGCAGAATTTAATAAAAAACACCATTCTGACCATAGCGGTGCTGACTCTTGCAACCATACTGGCCATCCTGTTTTTCTACCTTGGAAAAAACACTACCAGTGTTGCTATCATTTATATTCTGGCAGTGGTATTTATCGCCCGATATACAGAAGGCTACGCCCCTGGAATCATTGCTTCTTTTATCGGAGTAATCTGCGTAAACTATGTATTTACCTATCCATTTATGCGATTCAACTTCACCATGGACGGTTATCCGGTCACCTTCACAGGTATGATCATAATATCCAGCCTGATCAGCACCATGACCTCTCATCTGAAACATCAGAACAAGATCATCCAGGAACGGGAAAAGCTGCTGATGGAGGCGGAAAAGGAAACCATGCGGGCGAATCTTCTCCGGGCGATCTCCCACGATCTGCGGACTCCGCTGACAGGGATCATCGGAACCTGCAGCACTTATCTGGATACAGAAAATACCCTGTCCAAAAAAGACCAAAGCGACTTGGTCCGCAATATTTATGAAGATGCCAACTGGCTCCTGAATATGGTAGAAAACCTTCTGACCATCACCCGGATCCGAACCAATGATACCCCCATTCATAAGACCTCCGAGCTTCTGGAGGAGGTTGTTTCCGAGGCAGTGCAGCGGCTGCGGAAGCGGATCCCTGGAATCGACATCCATATCCAGATACCGGACGATTTTATTATGATTCCTATGGATGCTACTTTGATCGAACAGGTCCTAATCAATCTGATGGAAAATGCCTACTACCACGGTGCCTCTGACAAGCCGATTCTTCTGGAAGTATCGGTACTGGATCATTCCGCCTGCTTTAAGGTGAAAGACCAGGGAAAGGGCATTCCAGAAGATAAGCTGTCTACCATATTTGAAGGAAGCCCGTCCACCCCAAATCACAGCGGCGATTCCAGAAAAGGAATGGGAATCGGGCTGACAATTTGCAGAACGATCATCACCGCACACGGCGGAGAAATCCATGCAGGAAATTATGAAAATGGAGCAGAACTAACCTTCTGTCTGCCGATCGAGGAGGAAATCATACATGAATCTTAAGCCCACTATTATTGTAATTGAAGATGAAAAAAGCATCTGCAACTTTATCGAAACCACTTTGACAGCACACAATTATAAGGTAATCACAGCATCCACCGGGCAGGAGGGATTATCCTGTATCACCTCCTGCTTTCCGGACCTGGTGCTTCTGGATTTAGGTCTTCCGGATATCGATGGCATTGAGGTGGTAAAGCAGGTGCGCAGCTGGTCCATGATCCCCATTATCGTGATCTCCGCCAGAACCCAGGAACAGGAAAAGGTGCTGGCTCTGGACACCGGGTGTGACGATTACATCACCAAGCCCTTCGGTACCTCTGAGCTGCTGGCACGCATCCGCACCGCCCTCCGCCATCAGCAGCACCTGGCGGGCAATGGGATGATAAATGCAGAACCTATCTATTCCTACGATGACCTGACCATTGATTTTTCCAAACGTCTGGTCACCCTGGCTGGGCAGGAGATCCATCTGACCCAAATTGAATATAAGCTGGTATCTCTTCTGGCAAAAAACGGCGGACGGGTACTGACCTATGATTACATCATCAACCACATCTGGGGACCATACGCAGACAATAACAATAACCAGATCCTACGTGTCAATATGGCCCACATCCGCAGAAAGCTGGAGAAAAACCCGGCAGAGCCAAACTATATCTTCACAGAGATCGGTGTGGGCTACCGGATGCGGGAAAGCCAGCAGTAAGCAGCTTCATAAGCTTAAAAAGTCCAGAATCAGCTACTGTGCTGTCCTGGACTTTTTTGCCTGACGCTTTATTTTATTTTTCTCGGTCCGCCGCTGCTTCATCTCATCCCGCTTTTCTGCTATGGCAGCCGCCCCCGCCTCATCCACCAGCTTCGTGGTCCGAATGGCAAATACACCGCCAGACTCCGCTTTCTTAATTCGTATCTTCCCCCTCACCAGCCCATGCTCCGGACACACTGCCAGACATACATATAATCTGGAATTTACGGCAAACCAGCGGATCTTCTTCCGAAGCATCCTCCGGCAGCGGCAGCAGATCATATCATTAACCCGCTTATCCGCCATCGCCTCTTCCTTCACCTCAAATTCCCGGGACACATACTTGGTATAATCGGAAAAGGCTCCGTAAGCCGGAAAGGAAAGGGTAATCTCCTCCTCCTCTACCTCCGGAATCCGGTAATAATCCATAGAGAGAAATGCTTTCACCGGCGCAAAGTCCATCCTGGACATAATCTGTCCTGTATAATACGCATCATCCAATGCATGGTGAAAGGGCTTTTCCTCATCGATGGGAACCTCCATGATCTCTACCGCCTGATCTAAAGACAGCTTCTCCTTTCCATTCCCATACCGCAGGCTGAAAAGCTTCTGCAGGTCATAATACAGAAGAGGCATGGGAAATGGAATCTCCAGCCCGTAATACACCATATTCCGCTGCAGCTCCGTCAGGTCCATAGATCCCCAGGTCACAAACCGGTAGTCCTCTCCAGAAGCTGAGCACCACTCCAGAAACTGATTCATCGCCTGCTCAAAAGGTACCCCCTCCCTCCGCAGCGTTTCCATGTCCAGGTGGGTTACTTCTGAAATTTTATAATGAAGCTGCGTATATACAGTAGGGCAGACCAGCTGCCGGAATTCACCGATCTGCTTCCGGTTCTCATCCAGCTTTACCGCCCCGATCTCGATCACTTCAAATGGGAAATGGTCTACCGCCCCTTCCTTTCCTCTGGGGCTCTGATTCCATTCCAGGTCAAACACAATGTAATTCATAATTCTCTCCGCATGATAGCTAAATAGCCATTTACTACTTATCATGCCCCGTTTGAGGCTGACGATGCTTTCATTCTAGCATAAATCAGGATTTCTTTCAATGCTTCTTAAAATACTGTGTGACCCTGTGATACACCTATTTCTCCGCACTTTGCGCCCTCAAAATCCTCCGCCACATGATCATACCGGTAAGCCGAAAAAACAAACCCAAGCATGATCATATTCACGAGAATGCTGATTTTTCCTTCCGATATCATGGGAAGATTTGAGAAGAAGCCGTATTGATATCCAAAATTTCCAAGGACATAAAAGATCCCCTGAAACAGCATACAAAGCCAGCAGCAATATGCCATCGATGAAGCCAGCCTTCCATGAATTCTCCGGATACAAAAAAACATCACGAGATAAAATCCTCCAATTCCTGCCATCAGCACCATACCGGGCAGCCAGCCATACAGGAGAATGCAGACCGCGATAATGTAATTATTGTGGTAGTGCTGAGGAAGAATATCCCACAATGTAATCTCCAAATCCTCACGATTGATATACGGGTTAAAGATCCCATAGGTACGCCACTGATTGGAATCCTCAAAATACCATGCCCCGGTTCCATATTCCATCAGCTCCTCCTCTGTCAGCTCCAGGCCTCCCGCCAGCGGAGTTTTTCCCAGCAGCTCCTGAATCAGCACAGCATTATAGGTGTCATCCCAGGTAGATATCACATGTCTCCCGGGATTGAAAAAGCGCATCATCCAGGGCTGATTGTTCGGAGAGAGAAAGAGCCCGCCGCTTACAATCAAGAAAGAAGCCAGAACGATTCCGTACATGTTCCTTTTCTTTCCCCTGATCCAATCCCGGCGAATCATAAACATCAGTGTTCCTGTGACGCAAAACAGCAGAATCGCAGATGCGGATAATCCAAAATCATATAAAACACGCCGATTGCACCAGAAAATTACTCCTCCGCAAAGTGTCATCACAGCCAGAACTGCCCCTTTCCCTCGCTCCCGCCATTGATGAAAAAACAGGATGAGAACGGGACCGAATAAAAGCAGCGCGCTGTAGGTAATCACGTGGGTGCTGCCAGTAAGCGAAAAAATCCTGTTTGAATTACAAAACATTTGATCAACTAACTCATGCCATTTCTCATATCTTATGGCTTCCGCAAAGAGGAACCAAATCCCGTACAAACTTCCAAAAATCCAAACCAGCTTTTTCTGAAACCGAATAACCAGGGGATATCCCACTGCTGCAGTAACTCCTAAAATCAGCAATCCGGGAAGATAATACCAATATCCATTGGCAAATTGCTCCGGACTCCACCGCATCCATGCAGACACAGCAAAGCCAAGCAAAAGCAGCAGCAGAGCCCATACTGTCAGCACCGGATTCTTTCTGATCTGATGAACCTGATTCAGCTCCTCTCCCAGCTTTACAGCGCTTCCCATAGCCTGAACCGCCAGCCTCTGGGCTTCCTCATGAGAAATTCCCTGAGCCTCATATTCTTCCATCCGATCCTGGATATGCGCCTCCAACTCCCGGCTGATGGAAGCCCGCAGCGGCTTATAATCGATCTGGCTGGTCACCTCCTCCAGAAAACGAGAAGCAGGGGAATTTTCTTTTATTCCATCATGACTCCATTTCCCAACTCCTTTAATCAAACTGCACACCTCCCATCACACGATTGACTGCTGACTGGTAAACATTCCACTCCTCCTGTTTCTCCCTCAGCAGGCGCTTTCCCTGTGTGGTAATCTCATAATATTTCCGGCTGCGCCCGTTTTCTGCCTGCTTTATTACACTGATAACCGCCCCCTGCTGCTCTAAGCTGTGAAGAATCGGATATAAGGTGCCCTCCTGGAGACAAAATATCCTCTCACTCTGCTGCTCCAGCTCCTTGATAATCTGGTATCCATACATGCTCTGCCCTTCCAACAGCTTTAAAACCAGCATGGACGTACCCAGCGCCATAAAACGCTTATCCATGATCCATAACCTCCTTTACATTATTTTACAAATCAAATATACCTATGTAATCCAGGTATATAAAACAGTATACCTGGATTACATAGGTATGTCAAATATCTTTTTACATCATCTCCTCAACTCGGATGGCGAGTGGCAGCAGCGGATTTACCCGCATAACGAAAAAAAGCCCATGCCTCCGATTGATATTTCTCGGTAGCGTGGGCTTTGATTATGTTGTTACTGGTCATATACCAATTTGTGCAGGCGCAAACGTCCATATTTGCCGATCTGATAATCGCCGTCATCTGGCAAAACAAGGTTGGTAATGAAATAATCGCCCACTTGACGATATGTACCGCCCATTTCCTCAAATAGGGATTTCATAAGCAACAGCTCATTTTAATATTTGCGATTTCGAAATAACTCCTCCGGCGTTTCTTCGGTAAACACAATTTCGTCTGTAATAATACGAAGCGGCAGCTCCTTCCCCTGCATCAGATCTGTGATGGCCTTCATCAGCTCTGGGCCAAGGAGGGGATTACATTCCACAACACAGTTGATCTCACCCTTCTTTAATGCCGTCAAAGCATCGGCAGTGCCGTCCACCGAAATAATCTTTACATCTATTCCTGGTTTGATGCCGTATTCCTTTAATACCTCGATCGCCCCTAATGCCATTTCATCATTATGGGCATAGATGGCATCAATGTCCCATTCATGTGATCTCAGATAATTCCGCACGATCTGCGCTCCGCCTTCTCGGTTAAAATCACCGCATTCTGAAGCTACAATCTGATAGGTTCCATATTCAGATATTACTGATTCAAATCCATCCTTCCTCCCCTGGGTGGGAGAAGCGCCCTCAGTTCCTCTCAGCTCCAGAATGGAAACCTGAAACTGGTGGGAAGTATTCTGCAAAAGCCACCTGGCGCACCGACGGCCCTCCTCCTCAAAATCCGCGCCGATATAAGACTGATACAGTTCCTCATCGATGGAAACGGTTCGGTCTACCAGCAGCACTGGAATCTGCGCCTTTCCCGCTTCTTCCAGAATATCCTGCCACCCCTCCGCAACCAGCGGAGAGATCACAATCACATCCATATCCTCTGCAATCAGTTTGCGAACCTGTTCCATCTGATCTTCAATGGACAGCACATTGAATTCTACCGTCAGGTCCACATCAAATTCCTTTGCCGCTTTCTGAATTGATTCAATGCTGGCCTTGCGCCAATTGCTCTCTTCGTCGATCTGTGCATATCCGACCCGTATCATATCCCGTTTCTGCTTCGTTTTCCCGCCATCCGCCGGATAGATGGAAGGCACATAACCTGGCCGGATTTTATGACTGCGGAGAATAATTTGTTTCGGAATTCCGCTTTCTTTATTGATAATATCTATAGCATAACGGACAGCCTCACTGCCGCCGGTGGGGCAGGTAACGGTAGCATCAATAATTCCATTTTCCACCATCTGTAATCCGCCGTTTTCTCCCGAAAATCCATCCAGCCCTGCAAGCTTAATTCCCGTCAGATTCAGCTTTTTCAGTGCAAGATAAGCTCCATAAGCCATATAATCATTGTGGGCAAATATAACTGATATATCCTCTAAAAGTTCTGGATGTGCCAGCAAAAAATCCTCGGCACAGTCTCTTGTAGCATCTGCAAGATAGATGGATCGATGTTCGATACCAGCTTCGGAAATCGTCCTGCAAAATTCCTCGCTTCGGCTCTCGTTCGCAAAGCTGTTCGTCTTGATCTCCAGCACTGCACCGTTTCTTGTTCCGTTTTTTTGCAGCAGATCTAATACCACCTCACCTGCCTGTTGGCCGATCAGCCGGTTATCCGGTCCAATAAAAAGCGAATACTCAAACCCCTCCACTACGCGATCCAGCACGATCACCGGTATCTCTTCATAAACCTTGCTGATCACCGGCGTCATTGCCTCCACATCCCCTGGTGAAATAATCAGCAGATCCACTCCAAATCCCATAAGCCGCTCTACATCCGCCGCCTGCTTTTTCCTGTCTCCGGCGGCATCCAGGATAACAAGACGGACGCTGTCATACTTTGCAGCTTCCGCCTCCAGCTCATTTTTTAAGACCAGCCTCCACTGTTCGCTTAAGTTTGCCAGAGAAACTCCTATTACATATTCAATGCTGGTATTCCGCACATTTCCCACATGTGTACATGCCATCATAATCACACATAAAAACAGAATCAAAATCTGTTTTCCCAGTTTCATCTCTCATTCCCTCATTTCAGAAAATTTTTTCGATAATCTGCCGGCGAAATCCCCATGGCTTTTTTGAAGGCATTACTGAAATAATGTTGTGATGTATATCCTGTACGCTGGGCAATTTCATACATTTTCATATTTGTATTTTTTAAAAGCAGCTTTGCTTCTGTCATCCGTTTTCTTGTGAGAAAAGAGGCAAAATTCTCTCCTGTTTCTTTGTGGAACATCCGGCTGAGATAAGGGGCAGAAACATACAATGCATCCGCCACCGACTGCAGAGATAATTCGCTGTCTCCCCACTGCATTCGGATCATCCCTATCGTTTGAAGCACGATATCTGAATAGTGCATTCTCTCTTTATAGATCTCCATCGTTTTCTTTAAAACATCAGGCAATTCCGATTCATGGCTGCCATGCCGCCAAACCAGTTCAATTCCTGCATGGAGACATCGGTCCATCTGGGAAACCAGCTTCTCCTCCAGTTCCCTCCATTGCTGCTGCAGAAGAAGCTTTGAGATAACAGCCATCGCCCCTTCCTCCGTCTGAAAGCATGTCACTTCTGAATACGGTTCAAAACATTTCTGTATTACATCCTGGCATATAAGGTACCACTGATCATCATGATTCCCATCATTGTGATCCGTATCGCTGCGGCTTCCGGCTGTTTGATGGATTTCTTTCTCACAATTGCTGTAAACATGAATGACTGTCACAGCATATGGAACCGGAATCCGAATTTTCAGGTATTCCATATGCTTTTTAAATTCATCCTCATCCATCGTTTCACGAAGCAGGCTGTTAAAAAAATCTTCAATTATTTTCGGACGATTCTGCTCCACCCATTCTTCCATCCAGCTTATGTATTTTCTGGAATGAGCCATACTGTCCAGTCGTTCAACCGCCTTATCCAGTACCTCAAAAAATGCCTGCTCCATAACCGGCTTAAGCACATAATCCGCTACACCAAGCTGCAATGCCTTCTGGACAAATTCAAAATCATCATATCCGGTGACAATAATGATCAATGCATCCGGCAGAACCTCCCGAATCCGTTCAATCAATTCCAGCCCGTTGAGAAAGGGCATATTGATATCCACAAGCATCAGATCCGGCTGTACCTCCTTCGCTTTTTCCAGAGCGATCTCCCCATCCTCCGCCAGTGCCGCCACCTGCAGCTTCGACCGCCTGGAAATCATACCTGCCAATCCTCTGCAAATGATATCCTCATCATCTGCAATTAAAACCTTATACATTTTTCTCTCCCCCTTGATACGGCAGACAAATGATAACCTCTGTAAATTCTCCTTCCTGACTGTTGATCCTGATTCCGTATTCAGAACCATAAGACAACTCAATGCGCTCTTCCATATAGGAAAGGCCGAATCCAACCTGATCCTCCCTGTCCTTTGGATGCTCCAGCCAGCTTCGTATATCAGCAAGCCGGCCAGCCGGTATCCCTGCGCCGTCATCTTTTACGCTCAGATATAATTTTGATTCATCTGTCCAACCCCTGACGGAAATCATTCCGCCTGACCGCTTCATCTTAACCCCATGGTAAATTGCATTCTCCACCAATGGCTGGAGAATCAGCTTCGGCACAATACTATCATCATATTCTTCCGGTATCTGGATTTCATATTTTAAACGCTCCCCGTACCGCACCTTCTGAATATACAGATAATTGACCACATGCCGTTTCTCCTCCCGCAGTGTAATATAGTCATGCCCGCTGGACAGACCCACACGGAACATATTCGTCAGCGCATCAATCAGCTGAACCACATCCATGGCATCGTGTGCTCTGGCAAGCCAGCTGATCGTATCTAGTGTATTATACAAAAAATGCGGCTTGATCTGCTCCTGAAGGCTTTTTAACTGTGCCTCCAGACGATTCTGCTTTTCCACATACAGCTCATTAATCAGTTGGTTGATCTTTTCTATCATATGATTGAAGGAGGTTCCCAAAACGCCGATTTCATCCTTATATCGGGTATGAAAACGGACGGAAAAATCTCCTGCCTCTGCCTTCTCCATAAAACTGCAGAGACTGGAAATAGGCCGTGTAACAGTGGCCGATACCGTCACGGATGCAAATGCAACCAGCAGCACACAGATCACAGCACATATAATAAAGGTCTGATAAAGAGAATTCATACCTGCCGAAAGCTCCATCTCAGGAACAACTCCAACCGTTCTCCATCCGGAATACAAGCTGTAGCAATTTACCACAAAATAATCCCTTCCCCGAATCCGGATCTGGCCGCCGTCGGCCCCCTTCCTCTGGTAACATTCCGGATCGATTCGATACACCACATCGCTGGCCGGCGTATAAACCACATCGCTGTCATCCACTACATAGAGAAGCCCCTCTTCACCGATGGAGACCCGCTCAATGGATTTCTCTATGATATCATGGCGAATATCAAATAAAATGACCCCGTATCCATCTGCAGACTGGAAGGATTTTACTAAGGAAAATATCGAATCTGAGCTTTCATTCAGATTATTGACTACATTCCTCCCCAGGGCGCTTCCTATGATTCCAAGCTGTCCGTTCTGTGCTTTTGCATACTGATACCAATATTCATCTGCAAAAAGATCTCTGGAGATCCTGGTCATTCCTTCTCCAAGATAGCTGTCGTCCGGATATGCAATGGTGATACCGGCAATTTCCGGGTAAGCCTGTAAAATAGCAGCCGTCAATGTCTTAAGCTCCTGAACCTGACTGTTATCCTTTACAGAAGCATCGCAGCCCTCCTGGATCACAACATCCATCAGCTTTTCAATGGTGCCGATATAAATATCCAGGGACTCACTGGTCTGTGTAACCATCTGCAGGATCAACTGCCTGGACTTTCGATTTACCTCCTGCATCACAACCATGCCTACGACCATGGAAAAAAGCAGCAGGGGAATCAATGATGCCATCAAAGTACTGATTGTCAATTTATCACGAAATCTTAAATTTCCGAATAGATTGGCGATACGCTTCATACGTTCCATACTCCTTCACGGCTTTTTCATTTACAGGATAAAATCACACAGGGAGTGCCATAAAATCAAGCTTTTCACTTAATCTTACAACACCCCATAATGAAATCAACAATATATCCGTATATTAAAATGTTATGAATTTTTCTTCTTCTCTGCCCGAACTGCCGCAAACCGCTGGATCAGAATGAAGAAACACAGAATTCCGGCGAAGGTAACCTTCGTCCACCAGGTATTTAAATTTTGATAAGTAACAATGGTCTGAATGATTCCCTGAATCAGAACGCCTACCAAAGACCCGATCACGGTACCTACACCACCGGTAAGCAGCGTACCTCCGATTACCGCAGACGAGATCGCATCTAATTCCAGTCCCATATTCTGCAGAGAGTAGCCTGCCAGTGTATAAAAGCTGAAAAGTACCCCGCCAAGTGCAGCACAAAAGCCGCTGATTCCATAAACGCCGATTTTTACCGCTCTTACATTCAATCCCATATACTGAGCGCTCTGCTCATTGCTTCCCACTGCATAAACAGCCCGGCCAAACCGGGTGAATTTCAGCACATACCAGGCAAACAGAACTGCAAAAAGAGCCACAAACACATAGTAGTAAAGCTTTGGCCTGCCTCCAGACTGCAGCACAAAGGAGATTTTTTTCAGCGCCGCGTTTTTAAAGAATTCATTGTTGATCGGAATCGATACGGTGCTGATCACCGCACACATTCCCCGCATAAAAAATTGCCCCACCAAAGTTACCAAAAACGGTGCAATATTAAATTCATGGATGGCATATCCCTGAATGCATCCTACTAAAGTCCCCACCAGAAGGACCAGAGGAATGACCACAGCCGCAGACCAGCCTTTTTCCAGCAGAAATGCTGAAAACACACCGGTAAATGCCAGAGTTGACGCAACAGAGATATCAATTCCGCCCGTCAGCAAAACAAAGGTCATCCCCACTGCAACAACAATCAAATATGCGTTGTCATTAAACAAATTCAAAATCGTGGAAATTGAGCCGAAGCGGTCATACATATTGGCTCCCGCCACATACATGATCACAAGCAGCACAATCGCAATCAGAAGAGAGATATTATTGATTTTCAGCTTCTTTTTCATCCCTGTGCCACCATCCTTTTCTTATCGAACAATCCTTTCATCTTAGCCATAAAAGCCGGGGACTGCGCCAGGCAGACCACGATAACGATCAGGGCCTTGAACACGCGGATAACCTCCGGCGCCACGCCAAACGCTAAAATCATAGTCGTGATCGTCTGAACCACCAGCGCTCCTATAATACTGGAAATCAAGGAAAAGCGGCCGCCGGAGAGGGAGGTGCCGCCGATGGCGACTGCCAAAATGCCATCCATCTCGATCATCAATCCGCAGTTATTGCAGTCGGCGCCCTTGATCCCTGCACTTTCAATCAGACCTGCAAGAGCAGCGCACACGCCGCAGAACACATAGATCATCCACAAATTCCGCTCTACCTTGATTCCCGCAAGCCTGGCAGATTCCGAATTAACACCGATAGACTCTACCGCCAGCCCGAAGGCCGTTTTCTTTGTCATAATCAATGATAAGATCAACATAAACGCTGCAATATACATAGGGAAGGGAAGACCCAGTATATATCCTCCGCTGATGTAGTAATACGCATCTGAAGTTATTGTAACAATTTTTCCATCTGCAATCAACTGGGCAATTCCCCGGCCTGCAGTCATGAGAATCAACGTTGCCACGATCGGCTGCACCTTCAGCTTCGCTACCAGAAATCCATTCCATGCGCCGCATAAGGCGCCGGCTCCAAGGGCCAGAATGATTGCAGCAAAAACATTTCCATTTAATCCCATTAAAATTCGCTGATCCACAATCGAGCAGGCCAGCGCGCCGGAAATGGCCATAACCGAACCGACAGAGATATCAGTGCCTCCTGTGGCAAGAACCATGGTCATACCGATGGCAAGTATCATATATTTGCTTCCATTGCGGAGGATATCTAATAATCGCCCGTATAAATGTCCCTCCACCACTGATATTTTGAAGAAAGAACCTCCGGAAAGAATACCACAGATCAGAAGAATAATGATCAATGATAGCAATGGGCGGAACTCCATTCTGTCTTTTAATTTTTTCATGACTTTGACTCTCCTTCCCCGGCAATACAATTCATGATATATGCCTCGTTGATTTTATCTCCCGTAAGCTCTGCCACAATCTCTTTATCCCGCAGCACAAACATCCGGCTGCAGCATCGAAGCATCTCTTCCATTTCGGAGGAAATAAACACACAGCTCATACCATCCTTTGCCAGCTTCATAACGATCTTCTGAATCTCCGCCTTTGCACCAATATCAATCCCTCGTGTAGGCTCATCCAAAATCAGCAGCTTAGGATCCGTTGCCAGCCAGCGCGCCAGCAGCACCTTCTGCTGATTTCCTCCGGACAAATTCTTAATCTTCTGATCTGCTGAAGGAGTTTTAATCCCCAGCTCCTTAATAAAATGATCCGCCAATTTCTGCGCCTCACTGTATCGGATGGCCTTTCTCAGTCCTCTCTTGGCCTGCAGAGCGATAATAATATTTTCACGGATCGTCAGCTCTCCAATAATTCCTTCTTTTTTCCGGTTTTCCGAACAAAAGGCGATATCGCTTCGGATCGCATCCAGAGGATCTTTGATGTGAACCTCTTTATTCTCAACAAATAGCTTGCCGGAATTCATTTTATCTGCGCCAAAGATCAGCTTGGCAATCTCACTTCTTCCAGAACCCAGCAGTCCGGAAAATCCGCTGACCTGACCTCTCCTTAAGCAGAAAGAAACGCCTGATATATTGTCTGTGCCTGCTTCTTCCAGGCGCAGATACTCTTCTCCTGCATTGGATTCCACCGCTGACCTGGAATCATTGGCCAGAGCCTCATACTCCTTTCCGATCATCTTGCCGATCAGTTCCACCTTGGGCAGTTTTGCAGTATGATAGGTTCCCACGTACTCTCCATTCCGCAGAACCGTGATGCGGTCAGTCACCTCATATACCTGATCCAGGAAATGGGTGACAAATACGATGCCCAGCCCCTGTTTTTTCAGCATATTCATAATGTCAAAAAGCTTGCTTACTTCTGTATTGGACAAACTGGAGGTGGGCTCATCCAATATCAGGATCTTTGCCTTCACATCCACCGCCCTGGCAATGGCGATCATCTGCTGAATTGCCACAGAATAATTGTCCAACTGCTTCGTCACATCAATATCCAGATCAAACCCCTTTAAAAGCTCTCTGGATCTCCGATTGATCTCCTTCCAATCGATTCTGCCAAATTTCAAAGGCTCACGGCCAACATAAATATTTTCTGCCACAGTCAGATGGGGGCAGAGATTTACTTCCTGATATACCGTACTGATTCCATGCTTTTGAGCTTCCAGCGGGGACTTAATGGAAATATGACTGCCATTCATGGCAACGGTCCCCTCATCCATATGTTCCACTCCAGTCAATACCTTGATCAAAGTAGACTTTCCTGCGCCGTTTTCACCTAAAAGTGCATGAATTTCTCCTGCCTTTAAAGAAAAATGGACATCCTTTAATGCAACGACTCCCGGAAATCTTTTATTGATATGCTCCATTACGAGCAAATTGTTCTGATCCAAGCCCATACCTCCTTAATCCGGCAAAAGACGTCGTCTGCGGCGCATTTTGCCGACTTGCTTTTTAATTCGCCTGCCTGAAACCCACTCCCTCACATTCCAAACAGCCGTCCAAAAAACGATCTCCGGGCCGACCGAAAAAGCTCGGCTCGGTCCGGAGATCTGGAATCTCATATTCTAATACTGACGGCCGTCAACAACCTCCTGCGTAACCTTATCCTCAGTGTAAACTCCATCTGCGGACATGATCCACTTGTCAACCGTTTCGCCATTTTTCAGCTTTGCAGCCGTGTCAAAAATCTGCTCTGCCAGAATCGGAGTGCATTCAACCGTACAGTTCATCTCACCGGCTAAAATTGCCTCAAACGCTCCCTTAACACCGTCAACACCAATGATCTTAATATCCTGGCCAGGCTTCTTGCCAGCTTCCTTGATCGCCTCGATGGCGCCTAATGCCATATCGTCATTATGGCAGAACACCGCGTCAATATCACTGTAAGTCTTTAAAAAGGACTCCATAACTTCCTTGCCCATGGCACGGGTAAAATCACCAGTCTGAGAATCTACAATCTCAATATCCGGGCAGTTGGCAGCGATGTACTCGTCAAATCCCTTCTTACGCTGAACTGCTGCAGATGCGCCAACAGTGCCCTCAAGCTCAACAACCTTGCCATTTCCCTCTAACAGATCATTCATTACGATCGCAGCCTGCTCACCAGCCCAAACATGATCCGAAGCAATCATTGTTGTATATAAATCATCACCTGCAGAAGCATCAATACCGCGGTCAACTAAGATAACCGGAATATCTGCTTCCTGGCACTCAGTCAAAACTGCCTCCCAACCGGTCTCAACTACCGGAGGGAATACGATAACGTCAACTCCCATCTCAATGAAGTTGCGGATCGCTTTGATCTGGTTCTCCTGCTTCTGCTGTGCATCAGCAAAAGTCAGCTCAATAGTATCTGTGTTGCGGGCTGCGTACCACTGAACATCGTTTGTCTCCGCATCACGCCAGCCAGACTCCTGGCCGATCTGTGCAAATCCTACAACCAGCTTGTCATTGCCTGATTTCTTTTCCTCCGTCTTGGCAGCTTCCGTCTGTTCCTCTGCTTTGGCAGCTTCTGTATCTCCCTCTGCAGCTTTCTCCGTTTGAGCTGCCGGGGCTGCCGTCGCCGTTGTACTTTGGCTGCCGCCGCAGGCAGTAAGGCTGGCCGCCATTGTAAGTCCCATCAGTAATGCGATTGCTTTTTTCATATTGTTTCCTCCTGACATTATATAGTAATTCTGCTGGGGTTCTCCCCTTGTGTGACTACATTCTATCAGATAATTCTTATAAAATCTTTGTAATAATTTGACTTGATTTTGTAATTTTTTATAAAATGAACCTATTTTGCCACTTAATTTTGTATATACTGCCCACCTTCTCTGGATGTAAAAACAGTATATCCAGTTCGCCTGTAAATCCATCCTCTGGTAAGAATAATCCGACCACCGCCTGCTGCGAACCCAGGTAAGCTGTAACAGAATTACAATTAATAATTCTCAAACAATTCTGAAACACTAAGCGAACAATATGATGATATGGTATAATAAAATCGTGTGTCGGTCCGCGATTTGAAGGGGGCAAATGATGGAAGGTTTGAAACGAATATTAAATAAAGCCCTGTTCCCAGGACTGATAACCATTTTGATTTGCGTGGCTGTTACGATTGCGTTATTGGCTTACATATTTGCTCTTGAACACAAGGACAGTCCAATCGCATATCCGGCCTATGTATTTTCTGCCTATACGATGGTGATCGCCTGTATATGGATTGTAAAAAAAGCAAGGGGAATAAAAGAGTGCATAGAGAGAACCATAAAATCCATTCCCATATTGAACCGTTATCTGACAGATGCAGCGTTCAAAATACATGTATCCCTGTATCTGTCCCTTGGCATTAATATTTTGTATGCTGCAATGAAAATGGTATCAGGCTTTTATTATCATTCGGTATGGTTTGGGACACTGTCTGTGTATTATATGCTGCTGGCGCTTATGCGCTTTCTGCTTCTTAGAAAAGCGGAATGGGGATCTTTCGGAAGAAATGTTATTTCGGAGTGGAAAAAGTACCGGCTGTGCGGGTGGCTGCTGCTGATTATGAATATTGCCTTGTCAGGTGTGGTTATACTGGTAATTTGTAAGAATGAAGGCTTTCAGTATGCAGGCTATTTGATTTATGTAATGGCCTTGTATGCGTTCTATACAATTATTACTGCGGTATTGAATGTAATCAAATACCGAAAATACAACAGCCCTGTGATGTCGGCAGCTAAGGCAATCAATCTGGCGGCAGCGCTGGTATCGATGCTTTCTTTGGAAACAGCTATGCTGGCGCAGTTTAACAATGGAGAAAACCCTGAGGAATTTCGTCGTATGATGACAGGCGCTACCGGCGCCGGAGTCTGTTTGATTGTGCTGGGAATGGCGATCTACCTTATTTTGAGATCGACCAATCAACTGAGAAAGCTGAACGGCCAGAACATGCAGCCTTAAATTTGGCAGAAAACCTGCCGCGTACTACCTACTATCTCAAAAGAAACGGAGGAACCATGATGGTTAATATTTTAGTATTAGAAGATGATGCAGGACTGAATCAAATGGTATGTACCTATTTGAACGACAGCGGCTTTCACGCAAAAGGATGTCTGAATGCCAATGCTGCTTATGAAGAAATGTATAACAATCTCTACGACCTCATTGTTTCAGACATTATGATGCCGGAAATTGACGGCTTTGAGTTTGCAGAGACGGTGCGGAGGGTCAATAAACATATCCCCATTTTGTTTATGTCTGCCAAAGATGACCTTCCTTCCAAGCAGAAAGGTTTCCAGCTTGGCATTGATGACTACATGGTAAAACCCATTCAGTTGGATGAATTGCTTCTGCGGGTTCGGGCATTACTGCGCAGGGCAAACATTGAAATGGAGCGCAAGCTGGTGGTAGGAAATCTTGAGCTGGATGCAGATGCCATGAGCGCAACAGTTGATGGTGAGGAAGTTCCTGTTACAACCAGAGAGTTCAATATTCTTTACAAACTATTGTCTTATCCGAAAAAGACCCATTCCCGCGCACAGCTTATGGACGAGTTTTGGGGGATCGAATCGGAAACCAGCCTCCGGGCTGTAGATGTATATATTACCAAGCTGCGGGATAAGTTTTCCGCTTGTGATGGCTTTGAAATCAAGACGGTGCGCGGCCTGGGCTATAAGGCGGTGCTTCTATGAAAAAACAGCCTTCTGATGTATTTATGGTTCGTCAATCCCACTTTACACTTTCGCTGTTTGCTGTGTTTTGGGGGCTGTTATTACTGATGTCGGGAATCCACATGGGATTGCTTATTCTGGCAAACACAAGGGGATGGAGTAATCTAACACAGACAATGATACCTCTTGTTTACTGGGCATTGGTTGCGCTGCTTCTGGCATTGTATACCCGCTGGCGGGTACAGCGGACGTATGAGGAACCGATGCAGGAGCTGGCGAGGGCAACCGCCAAGGTGGCCCAGGGCGATTTTTCAGTCTATGTTCCACCGCTGCACACCACAGATAAACTGGATTATCTGGATGTCATGATCGCAGATTTTAACAAAATGGTGGAGGAATTAGGCAGCATTGAAACGCTGAAAACCGACTTCTTTTCTAATGTATCACACGAATTCAAAACACCGCTGGCTGTGATCCAGAACAATGCAGAGCTTCTGCAAAAGGGAATTGGCTCCAAACAGCAGCAGCAGGAATATACGCAGAACATTCTGCAGGCGGCTCATCGGCTTGCCGGATTGATTACCAATATGCTTAAGCTCAACAAGCTGGAAAAACAGGTCATTCAGCCGCTTCCGCAGCGATATGACGTATCGGCACAGATTTGCGAGTGCGCTTTGCAATTTGAAGATATGTGGGAAAAGAAGGACATTACCTTTGACGTTGATATCGAGGAGCGGGCCATGATTGAGGCTGACGAGGGACTTCTGGAGCTTGTCTGGACAAATTTGTTGTCAAATGCTATGAAATTTACTCCTGCAGGTGGTACGATCCGCATGACACAAACATCCGATGACGAAAGAATAACCGTCTGCATATCGGACACCGGCTGCGGCATGGATGCAAATACTATGAAGCATATTTTTGAGAAATTCTATCAAGGAGATACCTCTCATTCCACTGTAGGAAATGGGCTGGGACTTGCGCTGGTACAGCGCATTCTGCAGCTATCAGACGGGACAATTACGGTACAAAGCACCCCAGGAAAGGGATCTGCTTTTACGGTTTCCCTGCCGGTATCTTTGAGCGAGAAGGAAGGAAAGTAATGGAGCAGAAAAAAAATAATCCGTTTGTCGGATATGAATATAAAGAAGTCACGGTACCCAGTGATCAGGCATCGCTGTATATGGATTGCTATGAAAATTTCGGCTGGGAACCAGACGAGAACATTATGATAACCAGCCGAAACAGCTCTGCAACCCTGCGCATGAAACGGGACCGAAAGATTATCAATAAGATGGAGCTTACTCGTTTACAACGTCACTTTGAAGCCTGTGCAAAGGAAATTGATGAATTAGAACGCTCCAAGACAACTGCGGGGAGTATTTGGGCTATGGTTGTGGGCATAATTGGAACAGCCTTTATGGCGGGCTCCGTATTTGCAATTACGAACGATCCGCCTATTTATTGGCTAAGCGTGCTGCTGGCAGTTCCCGCCTTCATCGGATGGATCACCCCTTATTTTATATTTCGCCGCAAGGTGGAAATACAGACGAAAAAAGTTCAGCCAATCATTGAGGCTAAACAGGATGAAATCTATGAGATATGTGAAAAAGGTCATTCCCTATTATAACTTGTGCACCGGCGCCGAAACAGCGCCGGTGCTTTTTTAATTTCTTTGGAATTAATATTTTGCAAACAAAATACAAGCATTAGGGAAACAAAAGGCAGATATAATGAGATCACAGTAAATCATTTTTACTGGAATTTTGGGATTATGAAGGTATCCCTGTATAACAAAACTGAATAGGAGGTTCTATCATGAGCGAATACAAACTGAAAACCGGCAAGCTGGGTAAAAAGATCATAAGCGCCTACAAAGGCATTGAGGACAAATTTTCTGAAACTTTTCTCGAAGAAGATGGTTCCATGAAAACCGGCGGTATGGCGGAAAAAGCCACTTCTACCTATCAAAAGATTGAGGATACCGTGGTCGGCGGCTATAAAAAAATAGAGGGGGCTTTTGTTGATACTTTTCTGGAAAAGGTGGATGATGAAGAGGAGACTCCCAAAGGCTAATTTGCAGTCTTTTTTGAATTGCGTGGTGGTTTAACGAAAAAATTACGCATTAATAATTCTCTAACACAACGTAAACACCGGCCCAACAATCCTGATATAAAATACGGTTGTCGGCTGTAAAAACCAAACAAAATCAAAATATATAAGGAGAGATTTGTCATGAAAAAAAGTAATTTTGTTGCATTAATCCTTGGCACGATTGGTGTCGTGTTCTTTTCCATCGGTATGTGTATGTGCTTGATTGAAGAATGGGAAATGTTCCGTAACGGAATCATCGCAGGTGTGATCGGCCTGGTTGTTCTGCTGATTGATGTCATCGTCTGGCGCAAAATGGAAGGCAAGGCTCCTATTAAGCTCAACGCAAAAACCATTGGCTCTGTAATCGTTGGAGTCCTGGGCGCTTTGCTGCTTGGCGTAGGTATGTGCCTGTGCATGGTGTTCGATAAGCTCATTCTCGGCGTTGTGATTGGGCTGGTCGGTATTGTGGTTTTGCTGATGCTTATCCCTCTTACAAAGGGAATTCACGATTAATAGTTCCGCTTTCTTTATTATTTCACTTAACGGACAATTTAGAGTTGCTCCACCCGTCCCAGATTGGATTGATATTACCCCTTTCTGCTGATATAATAGGTGTAATTGTAACTGTTCAGTAGGTCTGCGCACTTGCTGCGCTGACCGTAAGAAAACGTGGAATAAAAGGCAAAAATCCCATCGCCGCAGGCGATTTTCAATGGATTTTTGCTCGTAACTGTGAAGGTACTGAACAGTTACGTGTAATTTTAAAAATTACA
Source organism: Lachnospiraceae bacterium (assembly GCA_030537215.1). Classification (GTDB taxonomy): domain Bacteria; phylum Bacillota; class Clostridia; order Lachnospirales; family Lachnospiraceae; genus Caccovicinus. The sequence goes on along the minus strand of JAUNOF010000008.1, from coordinate 10,068 downwards.
GGAGGAGCAAACATGAAAGTTACCCAGATTGTTTTTAGCCCGACCGGAGGAACACAGCAGGTTGCAGATACCATAACAGCAGAGTGGGAAAATCATGTCAATAAGGTTGACCTAACTAATCCCAAAAATAATTATTCCACCTTGAATTTTTTGCAAGATGATATTGTAGTTGTTGCGGTTCCCTCCTATGGAGGACGGGTGCCTGCCCTTGCGGCTGAACGGCTTGCAAAAATAAATGGCAATCAGGCTCAATGTATTGTCATTTGCGTGTATGGAAACCGGGCATATGAAGATACTCTCCTTGAATTAAGAGATATTGCAGAACAAAGCAATTTTAAGGTAATTGCCGCTATTTCTGCAATTGCAGAACATTCCATCATGCACCAGTACGCCACAGGCAGGCCAGACCAGAAGGACAAGGATGAGCTGCGTAACTTTGCCGGAAAAATTCTTAAAAAAATTAAAAACTGCAATGCTGAAACATCTACATTTCAAATACCTGGTAATCGTCCATACAAAAAGTCTGGCGGAGGCAGCTTAATTCCAAAAGCAAATGACAAGTGTGTCAACTGCGGTCATTGTGCTGAAAGGTGTCCGGCGCAGGCAATCAGCAAGAAAAACATAAAAAGCTCGGACAGTAAAAAGTGCATTTCTTGTATGAGATGCGTTGTACAATGTCCACAGTCAGCCCGTAAAGTGAATGGAGCAATGGTTTCGGTTGCAGCACTGGCACTCAAAAAAGCCTGTTCTGAAAGAAAAGATAATGAGCTTTATATCTAAAGATTTGTGATGTCATTAACATGATACAGCAAAGCCAGCCTCGTCCGCCTTTGCTGGTCGGTAATCAAGGGGCGGCAGCAAGGAGTGCTGCCGCCCCTCACATGATGTTGTATCATAATAATTGACACTTCCACTTCACTGATTTATAAAAAAGAATTGAATCTCAAAAAGAAAAAACATACTTTTCTTTAAGATGAGAGCAACGGTTAGGTGGAATAATCTTTTCATGCTGCAGCCTACCGGCTACAATTCCTGGATGAATCCCAATCGACTTTGCGAACGCAACTATCTCCTCATCTGTTGTATACTTATTAGGTGAGAATTGCTTCATCTGTGCATTTGAAATCAAATAGTTGGAAGCAAACTCATCTGCATCTCTCTCCAGTGTATTATCCAATTCCGTCAATTCTTTTGTACTTGTACTTATGAACACGGTCTTTATTTTTTGCTGTAAAACATGTTTAATCTCATGAAAAAGCGAGAACCAAAACTTATCGGCATCCAGACCACGATTGTTCATTGCAAGAACCACTCTGTCACTATTTACCCATTTAACCGCACCATTTATACCTGAGTTTTTTAAGTTGGGCAATAAAACAAACGCGACTCCACATTCTGAAAAAATTTCTCTCATTCTTGGCAGAAAGTCTTCGGGTTTTTTAACAGTCATTCCTCTAAGTTCAGGTAAAGCTGTTCTAAGCTTATCAGCATCAAATCTATTAGTCTGAATACTTTTTGCAAAATTCATTGCCGTTTGGATCCATGCTCGGGCATTAATCATATTTTTTTCTTCCACGTTTGAGATCCCAGTTCTGAAGTTTACCAAAAAATCCGGTTGTGCAAGAATTTGCAAATTTGAAATCATAAAATATTTGCATAGGTTCCCCACTTTTTCTCGAACATCCCTTGTTGCCGGAAGATTTGCCACCTTTACAAAATACGAATAATCAATCATTCTCACAATTGCTTTTTGAGCATCAAAATCTTCCGCCATTTCGATTTCAATGAGCTTCTGATCATATGCACTTTGAAGATTTAACCACACTTCTGGACTCGTTCCAAGCATCACGGCTATTTTTTTCGCAAGATCATTAGACAGATTAATCTGGCCATTAACCAAATTACTCAATGTTTTTGCAGTTGTCCCCATACGTGTGGCAAACTCAGCCTGGCTAATTCCCATGTCTTCAATAATATCTGCAACATAGTATCCAGGGTGAAAAGCCACTATATCATTGTATTCAGTTATGTTACTCATAATGGTTTGACACCTCCGTTATACATACTATTTTAATCATTCTGCACCTAGCCATAATATCGCCATCTATAATTTCATTTCCATTATCATCGCAAGGTATCATGGTAACTCTATATCCAGTATTTCCTAAATATATGCTCCATTCTCCTTTTCGATCACCATGCAGACCATGAAAATGAAATGGGGGATAGTTCCAGTTCTTTTTATATTTTGAACTGAATTGTTTTTCAGCTGTCTTGTTCTTATAGAGGATTTGCATTCCCAAGCTTGTCAATCACCTCCGTTTTTTGTTACCTTTTCGGTAACGATATTGTACCATGTATCAACCACGATGTAAAGGGTCTCGAGAAAAAATATTACCAAATAAGTAACGATTTTGGGAATGCTCTGCCTGTTCTACATCATTCGCGGAGCAATCCCGTTTGTTCGGATAAAAAATAAATAAAGCCACGACTGTTGCTCCAAGTCGGAGTAGCAACCGTGGCTTTTTCATGGACAATAGCCCTTACAAATAAGCAGAACTAAAGCTCCAATTTATTTGCACTCAAAAGGAAATACTTCATTCCCATAATAACAAAGCCTTCATCATCTCTCCAAGGCTTCTTGCTGTCTGAAATTCAGCCTGGCATTTCTCAATCCCAGATCAGTAAAATCTGCACACTTTTTAGTAATGATATTCCATGCCGATTTACAGACCTTTTTGCGATTTACCGCAATATTTTTCAGGCGGCCTTCCCGGTATAAAGCTGATAATATCTGCCCTTTTTGGCAATTAGCTCGTCATGGCTGCCTCTTTCAATGATACGTCCCTGATCCATCACCATAATACAGTCAGCATTCTGGATGGTAGAAAGCCTGTGGGCAATCACAAAGGTGGTCCTTCCCTTCATCAAAGCGTCCATTCCGTCCTGTACCAGCTTTTCCGTCCTGGTATCGATAGAAGAGGTCGCTTCGTCCAGAATCAGTACCGGCGGGTCGGCCACGGCTGCTCTGGCAATGGCGATGAGCTGTCGCTGCCCTTGACTCAAGCTGCTGCCGTTTCCTGTGAGCATGGTCTGATAGCCGTCCGGCAGCCGCCGGATAAAGCTGTCCGCGTTTGCCAGCTTTGCCGCTGCGATGCACTCTTCATCAGTGGCATCCAGTTTTCCGTAGCGGATATTGTCCATAACGGTACCGGTAAACAGATTCGTTTCCTGCAGAACTACGCCCAGACTCCTTCTCAGATCCGGCTTTTTGATTTTGTTGATATTAATGCCGTCGTACCGGATTTTTCCATCCTGAATATCATAAAAACGGTTAATCAGGTTGGTAATCGTCGTCTTTCCCGCGCCGGTAGTTCCTACAAACGCCAGCTTTTGTCCCGGCTCCGCATAAAGCTTGATATTGTGCAGAACCATTTTAGTCTCGTCATAACCAAAATCTACGTCATCCATGACCACCTCGCCCTGCAGTCTGGTAAAGGTAAGACTTCCATCTGAATGGGGATGCTTCCACGCCCAGATACCAGTGCGCTCCGCAGTTTCCTCCAGACTTCCGTCCCCATTTTCTCTGGCATTTACCAGTTCTACATAGCCGTTGTCTTCTTCTGCCGGTTCATCTAACAGGTCAAACACACGCTGCGCGCCCGCCATCGCCATAACCACCGAGTTGCTCTGCTGGCTGATCTGGGTAATGGGCTGGGTAAAGTTTTTGTTCAAGCCCAGAAATGCGATAATGGTTCCGATGGTCATACCGGCTGCGCCGTGAAGCGCCAGCAGCGCCCCGATTACCGCGCACAGTACATAGCTTAAATTGCCGATGTTGGCGTTGATCGGCATCAAAAGCAGGGAATAGCAGTTCGCCTTGTCCGCACTGTCCCGAAGCGCTTCATTGATCTTTTTAAAATCTGCAACCGCCTCTTCTTCATGGCAGAAAACCTTTACCACCCTCTGCCCGTCCAGCATTTCCTCGATATAGCCGTTGACAGCGCCCAGATTCTTCTGCTGAAGCTGGAAATATTTTCCTGAAAGTCCGGTCAATCGGGTGGTTACAAGCAGCATCACGCCCGCCATCGCCACGGTAATCACCGTCAGCGGAACACTGAGCACCACCAGAGAAATAAAGGTCGCCACCAGCGTTGCGGCAGAGTTGATGATCTGAGGAATGCTCTGGCTCAAAAGCTGCCGCAGGGTATCTACATCGTTGGTATAAACACTCATCACATCGCCATGGGCGTGGGTATCAAAATACCGAATCGGAAGGGACTCCATTTTCCCGAATAAATCCAGACGGAGCCTGCGCATGGTCCCCTGGCTGATAGTTACCATGATCCGGTTATAGCCGTAAGCCGCCGCAATACCGATGAGATAAAAGATCAGAATTCCGCTGATCGCCTTTGCCAGCAGGGAAAAATCCGGTTTCTCCTGTCCCAGAAGCGGCACAATATAATCATCCACAAGGGACTGCACAAAGAGCATTCCCCGCATGGTCGCCACTGCTCCGACTAAGATGCAGATGACAACCATCAAAAAGCTGAACTTATAATTTCCCACCATCAGCCGCAGGACACGTCCCATGGTAGATATCGGCGCCGCCGTCTGATTTTTCTGTCTTTTCATCACAAATTCCTCCCTTCTTATGCCTGATCGAAATCTCCCCCGGCCTTTTGCTGGGATTCATAGATTTCACGATATATGTTGTTTGTTTTCAGCAGGTTCTCATGGGTATCAAAGCCGTTGACACGTCCATCCTCCAGAACCAGAATCCGGTCGGCGTCCTGTACACTGGAGATTCTCTGGGCAATGATAAGCTTTGTGGTTCCCGGAATCTTTGTCCGGAAGCATTCCCGAATGCGGGCATCCGTGGCCGTATCCACCGCGCTGGTGGAGTCGTCCAGAATCAGCACCTTCGGCTTCTTTAAAAGCGCTCTTGCGATGCACAGCCGCTGCTTCTGCCCTCCGGAAAAGTTGGCTCCACCCTGCTCCACACGGGTGTTCAGGCCTTCTGGAAGCCGCTCAATGAACTCATCGGCAGCCGCCTGACGGCAGGCTTCCATACACTCCTCTTCTGTGGCATCCTTCTTTCCCCATCGAAGATTGGAAAGGATCGTTCCGGAAAACAGAACATTCTTCTGAAGTACCACAGCCACCTGCTCCCGAAGCGCGTCCATGTCGTATTCTCTCACATCCTTGCCGCCCACACAGACGTTTCCGGAAGTGACATCATACAAGCGGGAAATCAGGTTTACCAGACTGCTCTTGCCGCTGCCGGTTCCTCCGATGATACCGATGGTCTCTCCGGACCGAATATGCAGGTCAATATCCTGAAGGGCTTCCTTCCCGGCACCCTTTTTGTAGGAAAATCCCACATGGTTAAAGTCAATGCTGCCATCCGGAACCGCCAAATCCGCCTGTTCCTTGTTGTGAAGCTCCGGCTCCTCGTTCAGAATCTGGGAAATACGCCGGATTCCCGCGAAACTCATGGTAATCATAACAAACACCATGGAAAGCATCATAAGTGACATCATGATCGACATGACATAGCTGAACAGAGAGGTAATGTTTCCCGTGGTCATAGTGCCGGAGACAATGAAATGGGCGCCGAACCATGACACTGCAATGATACAGGCGTAAACGACCAGCATCATCACCGGATTATTTAAGGCAACCAGGGCCTCCGCCTTTACAAACAACCGGTACAGGCCGTCTGCCGCCTTCCCGAATTTCTGGTTTTCATAGTCCTCCCGGACATAGGATTTTACCACCCGGATACCATTTATATTTTCCTGAACGGTTCCGTTCAGGGCATCGTATTTCTGAAATACCTGCTGGAAAATGCCGGTCGTCCGCTTCATCAAAAATACCATGATCAGCGCCAGAAATATCACTGCCGTCAAAAATATCATAGCAATACTCGGATTAATGATAAAGCTCATGACCATACTGGCAATCATCATAAAGGGCGCGCGTACAGCGACCCGAATTACCATCTGGAACGCATTCTGTACGTTGGTTACATCCGTTGTCATACGGGTCACAAGACCCGCGGTGCTGTATTTGTCCATATTAGAAAAGGAAAAAGTCTGAATCTTCTCATACATAGATTCCCGAAGATTTGCCGCCAGACCAGAAGATGCCCGGGATGCGTATTTGCCGGACATGGCTCCGAAAAACAGGCTGAACCCTGCCATGGCCACCATGAGTATACCATACCGGTATACGACAGAAAGATTTTCCTTTTGTAACCCCTCATCAATAATAACGGCGGTAATAAATGGCAGAAGCACCTCCATCAATACCTCCAGCGCAGTAAGAATCGGCGTCAAGGCGGCAGCCGTTTTATACTGCTTCAGTTGTTTGAAAATTGTCCGCATCGTATTCACTCCTTCCCTGCATTTTTTGTGCCTTCCAGCACTTTTTGCTCCAGTTGGAACAATTTATTTTTTTCCTGTTCGTTTGCTAACCTTTCGGCTATCTGTATTTTATAACAGTTCCTGTTGAATTTGAATTCAAAACATGTTATCATTGATAAATAAATTTTATTAATGATAATAAAGGGGATTTCGTATGAACACCTTTCAGCTGGACTGCTTTTTAGCTGTCGCCGATTATCTGAATTTTGCAAAAGCTGCAAATCATATGAAGATTTCCCAGCCGGCTGTTACCCATCAGATTCAAACGCTGGAAAATGAACTGAACGTAAAGCTGTTTCGCCGCACGACACGTACCGTTGAACTGACGGTGGAGGGTCACATATTTTTAGATGACGCCCGTAATATTGTAGAACTGTCAAAACGAGCTGTGAAGCGATTTGAAAATGCAGATCAGATTGCAATTTTAGACTTCTCCATCGGCTGTACCACGCTGGCACAGTTTGAGCTTCTTCCCCCTGTTCTGGAGCGTCTGGTACAGCTTTATCCAAATCTGCATCCCAAGCTTCTGCTGGTACCCAGTGCACAGATCCTGTTTCAGTTGGATGAGGGCGCCATCGATATCGCACTTGCTTTAAAAATGAACATAAAAAAAGACTCCCTGATCTATCGGGAGCTGACCAAAATTCCGACCATTTGTGCTTTTCGGGAAGATCATCCCTTTGCCGGGAAAGAGGGCGTAACCATGGAGGATATAAAGGAGCATAACTTGATTCTTTATCATCCCGGCTCCGCTTCTCAGGAAATCGTTCAGCTTCAGCACCGGATAGCCGAGACGAAAAAACCTTCGGAGCTTTATTTTTGTGAATCTGCAGAAGCTGCCATGGTTCTCGTGCAGGCGGGGCTTGGGGTTGCAATTCTGCCAAATGTATATGGATTCCATTCTACGGATATCCATCCGAAATTCCGCAATATTCAGAAATGTCCAATCACAGACGCAGGGGAGCGCTCCTTTGGATATTATTATAAAACGCTGAAGGGGAACGCCCCTTTAAAGGATTTTATCAGACTTCTGAAAGAATCTGCATGATGAAATTACCAAGAGAGCTGGGGACACCTCCGGTAAGGTCTATCTGTTCTTTGATGAGATTCAAGAGGTAAAAGATTGGGAGAAGTGTAATTTTTCTAACTCTCCGGAACAATTCTCTTTTCCAGCAGTAATTTTTCAAACTCTTCCCTGTATTCTGCGCGAATATAGGGCCGTATCATACCGCTGAGGGTTTCAGATAACCGAAGCTTCGGCAGCAGCTCATTATTATACGGTGCATTTCCCTGGAGCCAGGTTGACGTTGTAAGCACAATAATGTATGACAGATTTATGATATCACTGTCCTCAGCCCGCTCCAGCACCTTATCTTCCCGCAGCGTTGTAAGTATCTGGATATAATAATCATACAGCTCTTTCGCAAACGCCTTATTCCGCTTTGCCAATGTCTCCGAACACATTGTAAAATCGTAAATATTTTTATAATAAAACGGGTACTCCTGCTCATTTTTCTCTGCTACCAGAAAAGAATTCAGCAGATGGGACAGTAATTCAGCTCTGTGCTTATCCTTCGGCACATCCAGAATAAAATCTATCTGCAATGAATCCAAAAGACTTAATACAAGATCTTCTTTCTGCGGAAAATGATACGTCAGGTTGCCGATCGTCGTTCCGGATTCCTTCGCAATCTCCCGCAGAGAAACATTCGCATAACCTTTATCATTAAACAGGCGAATCGCAATTGCAAGTATCTGTTCCTTCTTCTTCATAATCCAACTTCTCCTTAAACCATGCTATCGCCATTATACCAAAATTTCTGAAAAAAGCCACCGAAAAAAGAGACTGCCCATCACAGTCTCTTTTCGCTGCAGTACATACTGCAATAAAAAGCTTAGCCCTTTAACCGTTTCAACATCCAGTCTGCCGCGTATGTAGAAACCTTCTCATGCTGATCGTCCACACAATGCACATTGCCCGGGTATTCCTTGTACTCTTTATCGGTAGAAGAAATCTTTTCGTAGATCGTGTGTGCTCCTTCTACGCCCACAATAGGATCCTCCTCTGAATGGATAATCAATGTAGGCACCGTAATATTCGGCAGATACTCCTCACAGGTCATCTGATGGCTGATCTGTGCTGCCTTCTCATCATCATATTCATTGAATTTCAGTTTGAAGCCCTGCAGATAAAATCTTTCCTTTCCTGCAAACGGGTGCATCGTCAACTGGTCAGTAGTACTACTTCCGCCTCTTACGATCAATCCGAAAATATCCTCATTTAAGAAACATGCACAGCGGGTGGCCAGATAACCTCCATAGCTGATTCCATAGAGAGCGACCTTATCGCCAACACGCGGATCTGCCTTAACGAAATCGATCACTGCCTTGCACGCCTTCTCGTAGTTATCGACTGTATAATAAATATCCCTGAAGTACAGAGACTCTCCCTGTCCCGGACCGTCAAAAATAATAAACGGAATTCCTCTTTCCCAGAATTTCAAAGCAGTACAATAGTTCTCCTCCTTGAATCCGGTTGCCCCAGGAATGAAGATCATGACCGGTGAATCTGAAGGACAGTTATCAGGAATTACAAAATAACCGGGCAGGGATTTTCCTTCAAACGGAATCTCAATCACCTCTACCTTTTCATAAGGGCTGTACTGCTTACTTTTCTTGAAGGACAACGGTACCTTCGCATAGATACGCTTCTTCTCCTCCGTCAGCCCCTGAATTCCATAATCTGCCAGCCGGTAACATGCACATGCATTGCCGTAAAATTCGCCGGCTGTTACAAAATTTCCCAGTTCCTCCTGTTCCTTCGCATACGCAAATGCTTCATCTCCCAGACGGTCTGCAACGTCCACGAAATCCTCTCCGTCTTCAACCTTTTGGAAATTCTGGACATCAAATTCCGTTGCACCGGTGAGTTTAATATAATCCTCAACGCACATGCCATGTCCGATCATTCTTCCAATGCTTTGTGCCATAGGTCTTTTTCTTACTGCCATATTATTTCCTCCTGCTCTTTTTAATATAGTACTTTGTACTGTTTTGTGATATATTTATAGTACAGTGTACTGTTTAATAAGTCAATAAGCAACATTCCACAAATTTTGATCCCAAAAGCTGTGCAATGTTACTTACTCTTCTTTTATTTCACTTGATTTTTGGAGATTTTACGCCGATGCGCTTACTATGAAATAATAATTTCCCTAATCCTTGAGGGGCTCCCGCGTCAACACATGCACCCACTTATAGCCGTTAGCCCGGATTGCCACAGGTACACACTTAAAGATCTGGTCGCTGTTCAGCAAAAATACCACCCAGATCACCGGAAGCTTCCACCAGAAGGCTCCGGCAAAGGACAAGGGCATCACGATAGCCCAGGTGGAAATCAAGTTTGTATACATACTGAACTTAATATCCCCGCTTCCTCTGATGATTCCCGAAGCTACCGGCATTTGATAAGCCATCCCCACATAGATAAAGGCCATTAGAACGATCAGCTGACTGGCAAGGCTCATGGCTTCAGGCGTCAAAGCATACCTGGAAAGCAGCGGCATGCGAATCAGAAGCAGAACACCTCCAAGGGCAACCCCAAGGACCAGAAAGATAGCCTGCAATGCCCGCACATAAG
>JAUNOF010000245.1 GCA_030537215.1 Lachnospiraceae bacterium | reverse complement strand
AAATATGGGGCATAGCATTTCGGCTATGCCCCTCTGTGGTAATGAACTTACTTTCCCGCCTTTTTATCCCTTGGCTCAGGAATTATTTTCCCAACAGCATCTGCCACACTCCGGCAAAGATCCGGGCAATTGGTAATGATGGCATCGGCCTGCTGTCTTACCAAAAACTCCATATCCTCTCTCTGATTCACCGTCCAGACATGAACCTTCAGCCCCTTTTCATGGCTTTTTTGAATCAGCTTTGTACCCTTAACATGATAGAGCGCAGGGTGAAGAGCATCCGCTTCAAGCCGTTTTCCATAAGCAGGAACCCGGAGCCAGCCGTCTGAATACAGGATCCCGGTCTCAGATTTCGGTGACATTTTCTTGATCTTCACAACACTTTTATGGTTGAAGGAGGAATAGATCACCCGATTCTCCAGCCCCATCCTCTCTGCCATAGCAAGCACCTTTTCCTCCAAAAGAGGATAAGGGATGATACTGTTTTTCAGCTCCACATTTACTGTCATATCGGTTTCTTTCAGGAAGTCAAATACCTCCTCCAGCGTGGGAATCCCGGCCCGGATATACTGAGGATGAAGCCGGTTGAAGGAAAATTCCCGAAGCTTCTCCAGCGTATAATCCTTCACATATCCAGTTCCATCGCTGGTCCGGTCGATGGTTTCATCATGGATCACCACCAGCTTCCCGTCCCGGGTCATCTGGACATCCAGCTCGATTCCATCTGCCTTCTGCTTCCAGGCCAGTTCAAATGCCTCCATGGTATTCTCCGGCGCATAGGCGGAAGCTCCCCGATGTGCCCAAACCTTTGTTTTCATATGCTTTCCTCTACTCATTTAATAAATTATAATCCTCAATGGAGCGGTTGATCTCCTTGGCGATCTTTGCCACAGAATCCTCCGGGCTTCCATTGCCATTTAACATGTTTTCGATCTCCGTTTCCACGATCTGTCTTGCCTCCGGGAACACCGATAACAAAGCGCCTGCGGACTGGGGGGTGGAATCATGAAGCTGGTCGATGGCTGTCATAAACTGAGGATAGGTTTTAATGTTTTCCTGGAATACCGGCTCTTCATGGGCCGCAACCGTTACCGGGAAATATCCGGTCTGGGCATTCCAGTATGCCTGGCTCTCACCGGACACCAGGAACTTTACAAATTCCCAAACCGCCTTTTCCTTCGCCGGATCTTCGTTGTTTAACGCCCACAGGGAACCACCTCCGATGGACACACCGCCTTGATCCTCCGGGGTTACCTTTGGAAAATATGCGGTGCCTACCTCAAATTTGCCGTTTACGTCATTTAAGATCTGCTTTAAGGATGCGGTAGAGCCTAAGGTCATGGCAGATTTACCAGAACTGAAATCCGCAAGACCGGCATCGCCGCCCCGTCCTACATTAGGCGCATACCCGGCATCCGCCAGAGCCTTCCAGGCTGTCAGCGTCTTTACACCGGCTCCGTTGGAATCAAAATCAACTGCTGTGGCCACATCCTGTCGTCCGTTTCCGTTATTCACATAATTCTGCCCCTGCTTGCAGGTGAACTGCTCGAAGAACCATCCGTAGATTGCCAGGGAAATCACCTCCCCTGCGCCGCCCTTCTCCATAAGCGCGTCCCCCACCTCTGCGATAGCCGGAAGGCTGTCTGGAACCTCCGTGATGCCGGCCTTTTCAAACATATCCTTATTATAATACAGGATCGGGGTGGAGGAGTTAAACGGCATGGAGTACAAGGTATCTCCTACTGTATAGTAAGCTGCAATATTAGGCTCAATCTGACTGATATCCCAGCCATCCCCGTCAATCAGCTCCTGCATGGGGATCACCCATCCAGAATCGATCATAAAGCGGGTGCCAATATCGTAGATCTGAACCAGATCCGCTCCCATATTTCCGATCTGGGCGCTTCTCAGCTTGTTGATGGCGTCATCGTAGGAGCCCTGGTACTGAGCCTCCACCTTGATCCCCAGCTCATTCTCTGTGTTGAATTTGTTCACCAGATAGTCGATGGCCTCGCCGTTGACGCCGCCCATGGAATGCCAGAAGGTGATGGTCTGCCCCTGGGCAGAAACATCTGAGGACAATGCCTGAATACCTGCAGAGGTGTCTGTTCCTGCCTCTCCCTGGGCGTTTCCAGTACTTCCCGCAGCCGTGTCAGAAGAAGCGCTGCCAGTACCGGCGCCGTTATTTCCGTTCCCAGTTCCGTTTCCTGAGCCGCAGCCTGCCAAAGAGC
>JAUNOF010000094.1 GCA_030537215.1 Lachnospiraceae bacterium | reverse complement strand
GTGACGTCACGGGGCTGCTTTTCTTTGGATGTTCAATTTCAAAAAGGATTTCAAAGGATTATTTCATGTGCATTTCTTATGGTCTTAGTATAGCACAGAAGTCACGAAAATGTTTGAATGTTCCTTGAATAGATTATGAAGATTTTCTTAATATTTTTTCAAAACTTTAATATTTCTTCAGCAAATCGCAGAAATCAAAGGTAGCAAAGTAATCCTTCGCTGTCTCTGCTCTCCGGATCATCTGAACAGAGCCATCCTCCTTTAATAAAAGCTCTGCTGATTTCAGCTTGCCATTGTAATTATAGCCCATTGCAAAGCCATGAGCTCCGGCATCATGGATAACCAGATAATCGCCCTTTTCCACCTCCGGCAGCATGCGGTCCACGGCAAACTTATCATTGTTTTCGCATAGGGAGCCTACCACATCGTACTTGTGATCGCAGGCTGCATTCTCCTTGCCCAGTACGGTAATATGGTGATATGCCCCGTACATGGCCGGACGCATCAGATTTACAGCGCAGGCGTCCACCCCCACATACTCCTTATAGGTGTGCTTCTCATGAATCGCCTTGGTTACCAGGCAGCCGTAAGGGGCCAGCATAAAGCGCCCCAGCTCCGTGCAGAGGGCCACATCTCCCATTCCGGCGGGAACCAGAATCTCTTCATATACCTTCCGCACCCCTTCTCCGATCACCATAATATCATTTGGCGTCTGCTCCGGACGGTAGGGAATGCCTACGCCGCCGGACAGATTGATAAACTCAATATGGGCGCCGGTTTCCTTCTGAAGCTTCACAGCCAGCTCAAATAAAGTTTTGGCCAATGCCGGATAATAGTCGTTGGTCACAGTGTTGCTTACCAGGAAAGCATGGATGCCGAAATGCTTGGCCCCCTTTTCCTTCAGGATACGGAATGCTTCAAAGATCTGCTCTGTAGTCATGCCGTACTTGGCATCGCCCGGGTTATCCATAATGCCGTTGCTGATCTCGTAGATCCCGCCTGGATTATACCGGCAGCTGATGGTTTCCGGAATATAGCCCAGGGTATCCTCCAGACACTGGATATGAGTGATATCATCCAGATTGATCACAGCTCCCAGCTTTTCTGCATAGGCAAACTCCTCCGGCGGCGTGTCATTGGAAGAAAACATGATGTCATGGCCAGAGAAACCACAGCCCTCAGACATCATCAGTTCTGTCATGGATGAGCAGTCGGTTCCGCAGCCCTCCTCCTGTAAGATCTTTAAAATAAATGGGTTTGGAGTTGCCTTCACTGCAAAATACTCCTTATACCCTTTATTCCACGCAAATGCCTGATGAAGCTTTCTCGCATTTTCCCGGATTCCCTTCTCATCATACAGATGAAATGGCGTCGGGTAGGTCTTTACAATCTCCTGAACCTGATCCAGCGTAACAAATGGTTTCTTTTCCATAACAAAATTCCCTTTCTCTTTCTCTGCAATTTTTATGACGTTGAGGTCAAACGGTATTTGACCCCTATGATATAAAAACGCCCACCATAAGGTACAAACAGCTTTTGGTGGCCATTGTACCTTATGATGGACGCCTTTGTCCAGTATTTTATCAAGAATATTTATCAAGTATCGTTATCTGCCCACAGCCATTTAAACAAACTGAATCATTGCGCCTACTCGATCGGAACCACCCGCATAATATTGGTCTGGGTAGCCGGCTCATTTCTTCTGATGTAGGAAACCACACCGGCCGTAATAACGGTAATGTCTCCCTTCTCTACCAACCCCTTATCCTTCAGCTCCTCCAGAGAGTTCTCGATCAGCTCATCGGTAGACTCTGCTCTTCTGGACCATACTGGCTTAACGCCCCAGTAAATCATCATCTGACGCACTGCCGTCATGCTTGGGGACATACCGATGATCTGGCAGCCTGGACGCCACTTGGAAAGCATCTTCGCAGTATAGCCGGAGATACTTGGTGCCACGATTACTCTTGCCTCCAGGTCATGGGCGGTAGCTACGGAGGAATAGCACACGGCATTTGAAATGTTATGGCCCTTGGCGGCTGTCACATGGCGGTCACGGTAGGAGGTGTAATCCAGATGGGACTCCGTATCCTGCACAATGGTGGCCATCATCTTCAGCGCCTCAATCGGATATTTGCCCATAGCCGTCTCGCCGGAAAGCATCACAACATCGGTGCCGTCGTATACAGCATTTGCCACATCCGTCACCTCTGCTCTGGTGGGACGAGGATTGCGAATCATGGAATCCAGCATCTGGGTTGCGGTGATTACCACCTTGCATGCCTCATTGCACTTTGCGATAATGGTCTTCTGGATATACGGAACCTTCTCCGGCGGAATCTCCACACCCATATCGCCCCGGGCAACCATGATGCCGTCTGCCGCTGCGATGATCTCATCCAGGTTATCGATTCCCTCTGCATTCTCGATCTTTGCGATAATCTGGAGATTGGCACTCTCTTCCTCCAGGATCTTGCGGATCTCGTAGATCGCATCTGCGCTGCGGACAAAGGAGGCTGCAATAAAGTCAAAGCCCTCCCGGATTCCGAAGCGGATATCTTCTTTATCCTTCTCTGTCAGAGCCGGGAGCTTGATCTTAACATTGGGAACATTAACGCCCTTTCTCTGTCCCAGCTCGCCGCCGTTGATTACGGTACAGACAATGTCGGTATCCTTCACTTCATTGACCCGAAGCTCGATCAGGCCATCATCGATCAGGATGGTGTTTCCTGCGGCCACATCGGTATTTAAACCATCGTAGTTGATATAACAGATATGCTCATCACCGATCACCTCTCTGGTTGTGAGAATAAACTCCTGGCCCTCCTGAAGGGTAACCTTCTTCTCATCCTTTAACAATCCGGTGCGGATCTCTGGCCCCTTGGTATCCAGCAGAGCCGCGATGGGGCGGTCTACTTCCTTGCGGATCTGTTTTAACAGCTCCAGGCGGGCCTTGTGCTCCGCATGTGTGCCGTGAGAAAAGTTAAAACGTGCCACGTCCATGCCGTTTTCAGCCAGCCCTCGCAAAATCTCCGGATCGCTGGTGTTGGGGCCCATTGTGCATATGATCTTGGTTTTTTTCGTTCTGAAATTCATAATTTCCTCCATTCCAATCTATCAAATTACTTAAAAAATATGCCGCCTGCCGGGCGCATGAAGGTTTACTGTGGGGGCAAATCCTGTGGATTTCCAGTAACATGCTGATGTGTATATAAATGATCCTGGCAGTATTCGTAGCTGCCGGCACATTTCGAACAATATCGGAACTCCATCTGCGGCCCGTCCTCCTCCGTCCGCCCGCAGACTGCGCAGCGATGGCGGGTACGGCCAGCCGGCTTGATCTTCGTCTGGGCCTTAAATTCCTTTTTGCGTTTGATCTCCTTCGGTGAAAATTTCCGTACATTCCTGGTAAGCAGGAAGAACAGGATCACATTCAGAAGAGACAAGCCTACCTCCAGCTTCGTGATGACTGGGCCTGTAATAAATTCATACAGATAAATAGCTGTTTCCGCCAGAGCCAGATACTTGGCCTTCACCGGAAGCACGCCCCAGATGAAGAACTGAGTCTCCGGAAAGGTCAGCGCTACTGCGATAAACAGCGAAAAATTCAAATAGACTGGCGTCAGATAAACATTCACGCCCCAGATCAGGTAGGCAGCGACTGCACCTGCCACATGCCCGATGATTCCCAGCAGGAAATACACATTAAACCGGAAGGAACCCCAGATCCGCTCCAATGTGCTTCCCAGGAAGTAATAAGTGGGAATAATCATCACATTCAGCAGGATTCCGGTAATCCCCAGGCTTCCGCCAAACGTGATGGGCGGATACATCATAAATGTGATCACACGCCAGATCTGTCCGTGGAGCACCGCACCGCCGTCCAGACTGAAAAACATATAATACAGCATCGGGTTAATAAACTGAATCACCACACCGATCCCGTACAGAAGTACAATGATCCGGGGCAGATCCCGGATTGCGTACCGTCCCAGCTTTCGTTCCAGCTTTTCAAAAAAATTCATGATATCATCCTTTTCATTTCTGTCACCAGCAATTATTCACAAGGCCGCCTTCAAAACAGATTTTTCTTTGAGAAGATCCATGCCACGATCAAGGTAAGCACGGCGGTAAAGCCAAGTACGATGAAAAATCCGTGAGGATGACTGGCAAAGGGCATCCCAACCGAACTTACATTCATCCCATAAAAGCTTGCGATCATCGTAGGAATGGACATCACAATGGTGACAGTGGCTAAAAATTTCATCACAATGTTCAGATTGTTGGAGATCACCGAAGCAAATACATCCATCGTTCCAGCCAGGACGCCGCTGTAAATGTTTGCCATCTCAATGGCCTGCTTATTCTCGATGATAACATCCTCCAGAAGCTCTGTGTCCTCCGGATACTTCTTGATCTTTTCATTCTTCAGCAGCTTCTCCAGCACAACTTCATTGGACCGGAGGGAGGTCGTGAAATACAGAAGGCTCTTCTCCAGCTCCTGAAGCTCGATCAGTTCCTGATTCCGCTGGGACTGGTGAAGCTTCCGCTCGATTACCTCGCTCTTTTTATCAATGATACGCAGATACTGCAGGTAAAGAGACGCATTTTTGTAGAGGATCTGAAGAATAAATCTGGTCTTCATAAAGGTATGAAAATCCCGCACGCGCCCGTCCATGAATGCCGACAGAATGGAGGTTTCTTCCAGGCAGACCGTAATGATCATATCATTGGTCATCACAATACCCAGAGGAATGGTCACATACCAGTCCTTGTCATTCCGCTCCTCAATGGAAGGGATATCCACCAGGATCAGCGTGTAATCGTCTTCTACTTCGATACGAGAACGCTCCTCCTCATCCAGAGGGGCTCTTAAGTGATCCGGATCGATCTGATAAGCATCGGATATCTCCAGGATCTCTGTTGCAGTTGGATTGGTCAGCGCAATCCAGGAGCCGGGAAGCCTTTCATCCTTCTGATGGATGACACCGTCTTCTGTCTTAAAAATCTGTATCATACCTTACATCCTCCGTCTCGCAGAATTCCGCACGACGCGTAAGCCCACTGTGCTATTTTATTATAATTTCTGCACCCTGGTTTGTCAAACAAATTGGCCTCCTTTTCTCTTTTCTTTAAATTTTTACGCTTTCTTTACGTTTTTTTAACAGTACCTACCAATTGTAATCCTGTATTATTTATGGTAAACTAAGTATCGTTTCGTTTGGCTCTTTAATTATAAGAAGGTTTTGCTTTTATTCAAAGGAGGTAGGGGGAAGCTTCCCCGCATATATGAAAAGACCAAATACTCTTGGAATCGATATCGGTTCCACTACCGTAAAAATTGCGATCTTGGATACTAACTCACATATATTATTTTCCGATTATGAACGGCATTATGCAAATATTCAGGAAACATTGGCAGGTCTTCTGGTCAAGGCGAAGAAAAAGCTGGGCCCTCTGGAGGTTGCTCCCTCCATCACCGGCTCCGGCGGTCTTACCCTGTCCCGGCATCTGAAGGTAAATTTTGTCCAGGAGGTAGTGGCAGTGGCCACCGCCCTTCAGGACTATGCGCCCCACACCGATGTAGCCATCGAGCTTGGCGGAGAGGATGCCAAAATCATTTATTTCTCCAATGGCATTGACCAGAGGATGAACGGCATCTGTGCCGGCGGAACCGGCTCCTTTATCGATCAGATGGCCTCCCTGCTTCAGACCGATGCGGCAGGGCTGAATGAATATGCCGCCCATTACCAGGCGATCTATCCCATTGCCGCCCGCTGTGGTGTTTTTGCAAAAACCGACATCCAGCCTTTGATCAACGAGGGCGCTACCAGAGAGGATCTGGCCGCCTCCATCTTCCAGGCTGTAGTAAATCAGACCATCAGCGGTCTGGCCTGCGGAAAGCCTATCCGGGGCAATGTTGCCTTTTTAGGCGGCCCGCTCCATTTCCTTCCGGAGCTGCGCAATGCCTTTATCCGCACCCTGCACCTGACCGGAGAGCAGATCATCGCGCCGGATCACTCCCATCTGTTCGCCGCAGTAGGCGCAGCCATGAACAGCAAGACGGAGGAACGTCTGGTTTCCTTAGATGACATGATCGAGACTCTGACTCACGGCATCCAGATGGATTTCGAAGTCAAGCGGATGGATCCGTTATTTGCGGACCAGGAGTCCTACGATGAATTTTGCCGCCGCCATGACAGCAACTGCGTCGCAAAAGGCAATTTATCTACATATCAGGGCAACTGCTTCTTAGGCATCGATGCCGGCTCCACCACCACAAAGGTGGCGCTGGTAGGCGAGGACGGAAAGCTTCTGTATCATTTTTACAGCAACAATAACGGAAGTCCTCTGGCTACCGCCATCCGCGCCATCAAGGAGATCAGCCAGCAGCTTCCGGACACAGCTCATATCGCCTGGTCCTGTTCCACCGGCTACGGCGAGGCTCTGTTAAAATCTGCGCTGATGCTGGATGAGGGGGAGGTAGAGACCATCTCCCACTACTACGCTGCTGCATTTTTTGAGCCGGAGGTAGACTGCATCCTGGATATCGGCGGTCAGGATATGAAATGTATCCGCATCAAAGACGGCACCGTGGACAGCGTTCAGTTAAATGAGGCCTGCTCCTCCGGCTGCGGCTCCTTTATCGAGACCTTTGCAAAATCCTTAAATTACAGCGTGGAGGATTTTGCCAAGGAAGCATTGTTTGCTAAAAATCCTACGGATCTTGGCACGCGCTGCACCGTTTTTATGAATTCCAATGTAAAGCAGGCCCAGAAGGAGGGCGCTTCCGTAGCCGATATCTCTGCAGGCCTGGCTTACTCGGTTATTAAAAATGCATTGTTTAAGGTAATCAAGATTACCAGTCCTTCCGATTTGGGACGTCATGTGGTTGTGCAGGGCGGCACTTTCTACAATGACGCGGTTCTGCGCAGCTTCGAGAAGATCTCCGGCTGCCAGGCAGTCCGCCCGGACATTGCGGGCATTATGGGCGCCTTCGGCGCGGCGCTGATCGCACGGGAGCGTTTCGACTCATCCAGACAGACCACCATGCTGCCGATCCCAAAGATCCTGAACCTGACCTACCGCACCGTCATGACCCGCTGCCAGGGCTGCTTAAATCACTGCGTCCTGACCATCAACCAGTTTGACGGCGGCCGCCAGTTCGTCACCGGAAACCGCTGCGAGCGAGGCTTAGGACAGCATAAGGCAAAGAAGGAAGTACCTAACTTATTTGATTATAAATACCACCGGATGTTCGACTATGAGCCGCTGACTGCCGACAAGGCGCCAAGAGGCGAGGTAGGAATCCCAAGAGTCTTAAATATGTATGAGAATTACCCATTCTGGGCCGTATTCTTTAAAGAGCTTGGCTTCCGCACCATCCTTTCGCCTCAGTCCAGCAGGCAGATCTACGAGCTGGGAATTGAATCCATCCCCAGCGAGTCTGAGTGCTATCCGGCGAAGATTGCCCACGGACATGTATCCTGGCTGATCAAGAAGAATGTGAAATTTATCTTCTATCCCTGCATTCCATACGAGCGAAACGAAACCCCTGATGCAGGCAACCACTATAACTGTCCTATGGTGACCTCCTATGCGGAGAATATCAAGAACAACGTGGAGGAGCTGGAAACGGAGCATGTAACCTTCATGAACCCATTCCTTGCCTTTACCAACGAGGAGGTTCTTACGGCTGCTCTGGTACGGGAATTCCTGGCCGCCTTCGGTCCCCGTTCCAAGGCAGAACACCCTATGACCCGGGAAGAAATTACAAAAGCGGCTCACGCTGCATGGCTGGAACTGGAAGCCTCCCGTCGGGATATCGAAAAGAAGGGCGAGGAAACCCTGGAATGGCTGAACAAACATCACCGTCACGGCATTGTGCTGGCCGGCCGCCCCTATCATGTTGACCCGGAGATCCATCACGGAATTCCGGAGCTGATCACCTCCTACGGTTTTGCCGTGCTGACGGAGGATTCCATCTCCCATTTAAGCGATGTGGAGCGCCCCATCGTGGTGACTGACCAATGGATGTATCACACCCGTCTTTACCGGGCAGCATCCTTTGTAAAGAGCAATCCCAACCTGGATCTGATCCAGTTAAATTCCTTCGGCTGCGGCCTGGATGCCGTCACCACCGATCAGGTCAATGAGATCCTGACCAAATCCGGCAAGATCTACACGGTCTTAAAGATCGATGAGGTAAATAACTTAGGCGCCGCCAGAATCCGTATCCGCTCTCTGATCGCTGCCCTCCGTGTCCGCGATCAGAAGCACTACAGCCACAAGGTGGTATCCAGCGCTTACAACCGTGTCCTCTTTACGAAGGATATGAAAAAAGATTACACGATCCTGTGCCCCCAGATGTCTCCGATCCATTTCGACCTTCTGGAGCCGGCCATCAACTCCTGCGGCTACCATGTGGAGGTTCTGCAGAACCATAACCGCTCCGCCGTTGATGTTGGATTGCAATACGTAAACAATGATGCCTGCTACCCATCTCTGATCGTGATCGGTCAGATCATGGAAGCATTGTTGTCCGGCAAGTATGACTTAGACCACACTGCCATCTTCATGAGTCAGACCGGCGGCGGCTGCCGCGCTTCCAACTACATCGGCTTTATCCGCCGTGCCCTGGAGAAAGCGGGCATGTCCCAGGTCCCGGTGATCTCCGTCAATGCCAACGGCATGGAGACCAACCCTGGCTTTACCATCACCCTGCCGCTGCTGACCAAGGGCCTGCAGGCAATCGTATACGGAGATATCTTTATGCGTCTGGTTTACGCCACCCGTCCATACGAACGGGTTCCCGGCAGCACCAACGCTCTTCATGACAAGTGGCGCCGCCGCTGTATCCATTCTCTTTCCAAAAAGGGAGCGGACATGATGGAATTCTCCCGGAATGTAAGAGCCATTATTCGGGATTTCGATGCGCTTGCGAGAGTGGATATGGCAAAGCCGAAGGTGGGCATTGTAGGCGAGATCCTGGTGAAATTCTCTCCGCTGGCCAACAATCATATTGTGGACCTGCTGGAGTCTGAAGGGGCCGAGGCGGTCATGCCTGACTTAATGGATTTCCTGCTTTACTGCTTCTACAACAGCAATTTTAAAGCAGAGCATCTGGGCGGAAAACGCTCCACCGCATGGCTGTGCAATATGGGTATTTCCCTGCTGGAATTCTTCCGCAAAACGGCGCGCCGTGAGTTAGAGCGCAGCAAGCATTTCAGCCCGCCTGCAGATATCCGCAATCTGGCTGACATGGCAAAGGATTTCGTATCTCTGGGCAACCAGACCGGTGAGGGCTGGTTCTTAACCGGTGAGATGCTGGAGCTGATCCACAGCGGTGTGGGCAATATTGTGTGCACCCAGCCATTCGGCTGCCTGCCTAACCATATCGTAGGCAAGGGCGTAATCAAAGAGCTTCGGAAAAACTATCCGGAGGCTAATATTATCGCGGTTGACTATGATCCCGGCGCAAGCGAGGTAAATCAGCTGAATCGTATCAAACTGATGCTGGCTACCGCGCAGAAGAATCTGAATCAGAAGAAAGAGGCATAGGGTCAGAAGTCTCTATGCATGACAAAAGATACTGTCAGAGGACAAGAGCACACTCCCTTGTTCACTGACGATAAACATTCAAAAGCGAATATCCGGAAGCCTGATCCAGTTTGATCGGGCTTCCGGATATTTTTTACACATATTGTCTTATCTTCTGCAGCAGGCAATGCAGCATCATCTGGCGTACCGTTCTACCAGGGCGCCGGAGCGGTATGCTTCTAAAAGCTGCTCCAGGTCCTTTATCTTCTCCCGCAGCTCTGCGCCGATATCCGTGTCTCCCACCAGCTTCCGCTGCATTACCCGTTTTACCATGATGGTCTCGGAATGGATGTCGCTTTCCTTTTGGATGGCTGCCTCAGTGGATTCGAAGGGCTCGTGGGCGGCCAGGATCAGGCCGTAGGAGTTGTAGATCAAAGTGTAGCCGGCGATTCCGGTTTCTCCCTGGTAGGCTTTGGAAAAGCCTCCGTCGATGACCAGCACCTTGCCGCCGCATTTTACCGGGCTTTCTCCGTTCTTTTTCTTTACCGGTACGTGGCCGTTGATGATGTGGCTTCCTTCTGCCGGGAGGCCGAACTCTGCCAGGATGCGGTCTGCTATCTCCTCCTGTTCTAACAGATTGTAGTATGGATTCTTCTTTTCCCGGTGAGTTTCCTTGTCTGCCAGGAAATACCGCTCGAAGGTAGCCATCTTATCCTTGCCGAACAGCGGGGAATTCTCATGAAGCCAGATGTACCACATCATATCCCGGCCTCGCTCCCGTTCCTGGTCATTTATCGCTACAAAGCCCTTCCGCACATAGCTGTCCAGGGCCTCATACAAGCTTTTCCCGGAATAAACCTGTCCGTAAAGCTCTACCTCCTTTAATGTGCCGTCCTCATTTAACGGCACACAGCCGTGGTACAGCAGATTTCCGTTAAATACTTTATAAAGACTGCCTTTGGCCAGAAGGAACTTCATATGCTGCTGCAGCTTTTCGCAATTTAAAAATGCCCGCTCCAGCCGCCGCATGATCTCCTCCTCCTGTTCCGAAAAAGCATAAGGATCTTCAGGATCCACCGTGGGGAAGCTGCGGTCCAGAAGCTCATACTCCTTTCCGTCTATGGTAATGGTACCCTTGTCAAATTGAATGCAATGAAGCAGGTTCCGCTTTTCCAGATGAAATTCCGGGCGTTTCCCGATCAGCTGGCCCTCTGCCTTAAACTGAATAATGGAGATCGCCTTATGCATCTTAATATTGATCTCCCGCTCGTTTAAGCTGCAGTTGCCGCCCCCCTTCAGCTGGAAGCAGGTGCAGGGATCATCCCCATATACATTCATGGCAAAGGTCGCTAAGGGCAGCAGATTAATCCCATAACCGTCCTCCAGGATATCCAGATTGCCGTACCGGGCGCAGATCCGGATCACATTGGCAATGCAGCAGAGCTGGCCCGCCGCAGCTCCCATCCACAGCACATCGTGATTGCCCCACTGGATATCCACAGAATGGTACTGCATCAGCTTGTCCATGATGATATGGGGTCCCGGCCCACGGTCATAGATATCGCCTACGATGTGCAGGTGATCCACCACCAGCCGCTGGATCAGCTGACTCAGAGCAATAATAAATTCCTCTGCCCGCCCTACGCGGATCATGGTACGGATAATCGCATTGTAGTAGGACTCCTTGTCGATGCCTACCGCCTTCTCCGTAATCAGCTCCTCGATCACATAGGCAAATTCCGGCGGCAGCGCCTTCCTTACCTTGGAGCGGGTATATTTGCTGGCAGCGCATCTGCAGACCTGGATCAGGCGGTATAAGGTAATCTTGTACCAGTCATCCCGGTCATGGGCGGTTTTTAATACCTGGTTCATCTTTTCTCTGGGATAGTAGATCAGAGTCGCCAGAGACTGCTTATCCTGGTTGCTTAAAGTGTTTCCAAACACATCATTGACCTTCCGCCGCACTGCGCCGGAGCCATTTTTCAGCACATGAGAAAATGCCTCATACTCCCCGTGGATGTCCGTCAAGAAGTGCTCCGTTCCCTTGGGAAGGTTCAGGATCGCCTCCAGATTAATGACCTCCGTGGAGGCTGCCGCGATGGTGGGATACAGCTCAGACAGCCGTTCTAAATAGCGAATGGATAAATCTTTCAATATGTCTTCTCCTCTCCTGTTTTCTGTTGCTATTCGTAACTGTTCAGTACCCTCACAGTTACGAGCAAAAATCCATTTAAAATCGGCTCCAACCATGGGATTTTTGCCTTCTAGCCCAGGTTATTTTACGGTCAGCGCAGCGAATGCGCAGACCTACTGAACAGTTACTGCTATTCTATTTTTCCTTTCTGATACCTTCAGTATATCGGTTTTCTGCCAGGAAAGCCAGCTATGATATTTCATTCACAGATTTGATATTTCGTTCACAAAGAAGCGGCTTTCATTCGTTTACTTTTTCCGGTTCTTCTGTTACAATTGCAGTAAACCGTAGTCATAAAAGCCGAAAACCGCTGCAGAAAATTCTGCAAATGATTTATTATTCTACACGAAAAGAGGAAGCTACATGAAATTAGTTGTCATCGACGGCCAGGGCGGCCGGATGGGAAAATCCATTATCGAACAGCTTAAGAAAAACTGTCCGGAACCCAGATCCTTTGAAATCTACGCCATCGGCACTAACAGCACAGCAACCCAGGCAATGATGAAGGCCGGAGCCGACTATGGAGCCACCGGAGAAAACCCGGTTATCGTCAATTCCAGAAATGCAGACATGATCGTGGGCCCCATTGGGATCGTCATTGCCGATTCCCTGCTAGGCGAGATCACACCTGCCATCGCCGCTGCCATCGGCTCCAGCCCTGCCTATAAGATCCTGATCCCCATCAACCGCTGCAATCACATGATCGTAGGCTGCCAGGATGCACCCTTAAGCGAATACCTGCAGCAGGTTTGCAGCGAGGTATTAAAACGCATATAAAAA
>JAUNOF010000093.1 GCA_030537215.1 Lachnospiraceae bacterium | reverse complement strand
CTTTGTAACTATCAACCAGTAGTTATTCTTGACTACACCATTATTATACTAGGAGTAAATACTATGGTAAAAGTGATCGACATGCACTGCGACACCATCGCAGAGCTTTACGACAATCATAAAAACGGAGGCAGGGCATCGATTCTGGACTGCGATCTCAGCATCAATCTAAATAAGATGGAGCAGGGCGGGTATGGTCTGCAGAATTTTGCTCTGTTTACCTATCTGGAACAGGCGAAAGACCACCCGTTTGAACACTGTATCAAGCTTGCAGACACTTTTTTTACTGAGATGAAGGCTCATGAGGACAAGATCGGGATCGTAACAAGCTACGAGGAGATTGAAAAAAACTGGAACGCGGGGAAAATGTCGGCCCTTCTCACCGTGGAGGAAGGCGGTGTCTGCCAGGGAGAACTGGCCTATCTTCGGATCCTTTACCGGCTGGGCGTCCGCATGATGACATTAACCTGGAATTTTAAGAATGAGCTTGGCTGGCCCAATGGGCGGATGGAAACCGATCCCGGGAATATGATCAGTGTGCCGGATACGGAGCATGGGCTGACTGAAACGGGAATCGCATTTCTGGCAGAGATGGAACGGCTGGGAATGATCATTGATATTTCTCACTTAAATGACGGCGGGATCTGGGATGTGTTCCGGCACACTGCAAAGCCATTTGTAGCCAGTCATTCCAACTGCCGCGCCCTGGCATCCCATCCAAGAAATCTGACTGATGACATGATACGGGCTCTGGGAGAGCGAGGCGGTGTGGCAGGAATCAACTTCTGTGCTGCGTTTTTACGAGATGAAAAGCCGGAGGCAACGGTTTCTTATATTAACGATATGATCCGCCACATGAAGCATATGAAGCAGGTAGGCGGAATCGGCGTGATCGGCCTGGGAACGGATTTTGACGGAATTAAAAGCCAGGTTGAGGTGAAAGACGCCTCACAGATGCAGCTTCTGGCACAGGCTATGGAAAAGGAAGGCTTCACCGCCGGCGAGATCGACCAGGTATTCCATGGGAATGTTCTGCGGGTCTATAAAGAGATTCTGCGATAAATCCTGGAAATCCGGGAATACTTATGGAATAAAGCAGCCTGAAATCAAATTTTACATAAACTTTACATTACCTTGCTGTGAACTTTACATGCTTTTGCTATGCTGTTTACATAGAAAATAATATTTTGAATCTATGGTATGCGTAGGAGGAGAGTATGTCAATTGAGGCAGTAGGAGTTTTGTTTCAGTTTATCGGTGGCTTGGGAATGTTCCTGTATGGTATGAACGCCATGGCAGATGGCCTGCAGAAATCGGCCGGAAGCCGTCTGCAGCAGCTTTTGGGGGTGCTTACATCAAACAAGCTTCTGGGCGTTTTAGTAGGCGCCGCCATTACTGCGATCATTCAAAGTTCATCTGCCACCACCGTTATGGTAGTTGGCTTTGTCAATGCAGGGATCATTAACCTGACTCAGGCAGTGGGAATTATTATGGGCGCCAATATCGGTACCACGGTTACCAGCTGGATTGTGTCTATGAGTGAGTGGGGCGAGATGATGAAGCCGGAATTTTTCGCTCCCCTTCTGGTGGGGATCGGAGCCGGCGTCACCATGTTTGCCAAATCTTCCAAAAAGAAACAGGCAGGAGAGATTCTGATTGGCTTCGGACTGTTATTTATTGGTCTGGATTTTATGTCGTTCTCCATTAAGCCCTACCGGGATGCGCCGATTTTTGCCCAGGCATTTGCTGTGCTGGGGCGGAATCCGATCCTGGGTATCTTAACCGGTGCTGTGGTGACGGCGATCATTCAGAGCTCATCCGCTTCGGTGGGTATCCTGCAGACCCTGGCATTGAACGGCGTTGTAAACTGGCAGTCTGCGATCTTTATCACCCTGGGACAGAATATCGGAACCTGTGTGACTGCGCTGCTGTCCAGTGTTGGCGCACACAAGACGGCAAAGCGTGCCGCTGTGATCCATCTGCTGTTTAACTGCGTTGGAGCTGTGATTTTCGGCATTCTGATGTTTATCCTGTTTATTGCCCGACCGGAGCTGGCAGCATCCCAGATCAACAGCGTGGAGATTTCCGTGTTCCATACTGTATTTAATATTACCAATACGATTATCCTGTTCCCGTTTTCTGCTCTGCTGGTAAAGCTTTCTTATGTTTTGGTGAAGGAAAAGCAGGAAAGCGCCGGCGCTTCTGATATAGAGGGGGAAATGCAGCGCCATCTGGACAGCCGTATCCTGGAAACTCCTTCTTTTGCCATTGAGCATGCGGAAAATGAGGTTGTCCGCATGGGGCAGACTGCACTGATGAATTTAAAGATTGCCGGAGAGGCGCTTCTCCAGAATAATCAGTTTGAAACAGATGAGGTCATGAAAAATGAGGAGACCATCAATCACATGCAGAACATGCTGACGGATTATCTGGTTAAGATTAATAACCTGTCCTTAAATGATCAGCAGCATCTTCTGGTAAAGAACTTATTCTATACCATCGGTGATATTGAGCGGATCGGTGATCATTGTCAGAATTTGGCAGAACTGGCTGCCCATAAGATCAAGAACCAGATCTTCTTTTCCGATGAGGCACAGAAGGAACTGGAGGAAATGCTTCAGGCTGCCGTGGCATCGGTGGAGCACGCAGTAAAATCCAGGGAGCTTCATGATATGTTTGAGGTACGCCAAGTGGTCCAGAGCGAAGAAGCGGTAGATAATCTGGAGGAGGATCTGCGGGAACGTCACATTGAGCGATTGTCCAACAATCAGTGCAGGACGGAAACTGGTGTTATTTTTCTGGATGTACTCAGCAATCTGGAACGGGTATCGGATCATGCCCTGAATATTGCCGGGTATGTGCGGGATGAACTGTAAGGAAAAAATAGTGGGAATGGATTGAATCTTTATATGGAGGAATCTATGGAACGAATCTATGTGATCGAAGATGATGAAAACATTCGGAACCTGCTGAAGATCGCCCTGGAGGGTTTTGGCTATGAGGCGGAGGCTTTTGAAACGGCAGAAGAGGCATTGGCCAGAATGCAGGAGGCGGTGCCGGACCTTGCCATTTTTGACTGGATGCTGCCGGGAATGGACGGGATTACCGCCATTAAAAAGATCCGGCAGACTGAGCAGATGCGCCATCTCCCCATTATTGTGCTGACAGCAAAGGAGAAGGAACTGGACAAGGTGGTAGGGCTGGACTGCGGAGCGGATGATTATATAGTAAAGCCCTTCGGCGTGCTGGAGCTGTCGGCCCGGATCCGCAGTCTGCTGCGGCGGGCAGGCCGTCAGGAGGAGGAGAAGGATGTACTGTCCTGCTATGAGATCCAGGTAGACAAGAAGACCAGAGAGGTGACGGTGGCAGGCCAGAAGGTGGAGCTGACCTTAAAGGAATACGAACTGCTGGTGTACCTGATGGAGCGGAAATCCAGAGTTGTTACCAGAGATGAGCTGCTGAATCAGATCTGGGGCTATGGATATGACGGAGAGACCCGAACCCTGGACATGCACATCCGGACTCTGCGGCAGAAGCTTGGCGAGGAGGGCGGCTCCTGCATCAAGACCATCCGCGGCGTAGGGTATCGGTTAGTCCGGTAAGGAAGAAACGTGTTACGGTTCACAGCACGGTTAAAAAACAGCCAGTGAGGTAACAGTTCAAGGTATCTGAACTGTTACCCAGTGAGAGAAATAGGGAGGAGATGAGGGGTTGAGAAAAGCAATTCTGATCAAATTTGTCCAGGTACTTCTGGCCGCCCTGTTTTTAAACAGTGTGATTTTTTATGTGGCCAGCAGCAGCATGATGCTGAAGAATGCCAGGAAGGACATGCTGTATACCCTGGAAACCATAGACAGTATTTTAGATTATCGTGGAGATCTGCCCCAGCAGATCCAGCAGATGTCGGAAATCACCGGGCGGAATCAAAGCCGTCTTACCCTGATCTACCAGGATGGGACGGTGGTAGCCGATACGGGAATCGATGCGTCGGTTATGGATAATCACCTGGAACGGGAGGAGGTTGCGGCTGCGATCCGGGAGGGGAGCGGCTATTCCACCCGTTTTTCTAATACACTGAATGAAACCATGCTGTATGTGGCCTACCGGTCAGACCGGCCGGGGATCATTCTCCGCCTTGCAGTTCCCTTTTCCGGAATGCGGGAGTACCTGCCCATGCTTCTTCCGGCGGCCTGGCTCAGCTTTGCAGTTGCCGTGCTGGTATCCTTAGGAGTCACCGATCGGCTGGTGTCCTCTGTGACAAAGCCGATCCAGGATCTGTCCAATGAGATGATGAAGGTGCGGGGAGACTGTATTGATCTGCATTTTGAGCCCTGCCCCTATCCGGAGATCAATGTGATCGGCGCCACTACGGTGACCATGTCGGAGCATATCAAGGAGTATTTAAACCGGATCGAGAAGGAGCGGAAGATCCGGCAGGAATTTTTCAGCAATGCTTCTCATGAGCTGAAGACACCGATCACCTCGATCCAGGGATATGCAGAGCTTTTGGAGCACAACATCATTACCGATTCTGAGATGAAGAAGGATTTTATTCATCGTATTAAGAAGGAAGCCGTCCATATGACCCACCTGATCAATGATATCCTGATGATCTCGCGGCTGGAATCCAAGGAGGCGGAGGTTACTTTCTCCCAGATCCGGCTGGCCCTTCTTCTGGAGGACATTATGGATTCCGTGGGACCCATGGCAGCCGAGCAGGGCATCTTTCTTCATACCAACTGTCCGCCCATCAGCATTTATGCCAATCCCCAGCAGATCCAGGAGCTTTTCATGAATCTGATCTCCAATGCAATCAAGTACAACCGTCCTGGAGGACAGGTATGGGTGACGGTGCAGGAGCTGGATGACCAGCTGATCCTTCGGGTGCGGGATAATGGAGTGGGGATCCCGGAGGATTCCCTGGACCGGATCTTTGAGCGGTTCTACCGGGTGGATAAGGGGCGCAGCAAAAAGCAGGGCGGCACCGGGCTGGGGCTGTCTATTGTAAAACATATTGTAAGCTTTTATCATGGAACCATTGAGGTAAAGTCAAAAATGGAGGAGGGCAGCGAGTTTATTGTGAAGCTTCCTCGAATGAAAGAAATATAGTTCTCTCACTTTACAGCTTTAAATTCCCATAAATTTAAAGCAATAAAATTGACGCGGCGCGATTTTTGTAGTATGATACCTTATAGTTTGGAAATGGCCGATTCTGATTGACCTCCAAATCATAATACAAATCTTTATTACAAGAAAGGGAGAGAATTATTATGAAAAAGAAAGCATTATCCTTAATTCTGGCAGGAGCCATGGTTCTGTCCATGTCTGCCTGCGGCGGATCTAAGGAGGCAGAGACCACCGCAGCAGCTACCGAGGCAGCTTCCACCGAGGCCGCGGCAGAGGAGACCGGTGCAGAGGCTGAGGCAGACACTAAAGAAGCGGCAGATGGTCAGACTTACCGTGTCGGTATCTGCCAGTTAGTACAGCACGATGCATTGGATGCGGCAACTCAGGGCTTTAAGGACGCATTAGTTGAGGAATTAGGCGATGCAGTAACCTTTGATGAGCAGAACGCACAGGGTGATTCCAATACCTGTTCCACCATTATCAACAGCTTTGTATCCAGCGGCGTTGACCTGATCCTGGCAAATGCAACTCCTGCTCTGCAGGCAGCACAGGCCGGAACCAACGAAATCCCCATCTTAGGCACCTCTGTAACCGAGTACGGCGTTGCTCTGGGGATTGATGATTTTGACGGAACCGTAGGCGGCAACATCTCCGGTACCTCTGACCTGGCACCATTGGATGAGCAGGCTGCCATGTTAAATGAGCTGTTTCCAGATGCAAAGAATGTAGGTCTTCTGTATTGCTCTGCAGAAGCAAACTCCCAGTATCAGGTAGATACCGTGAAGGCTGCTCTGGAGGAGTTAGGCTACACCTGCCAGTACTATGCATTCTCCGATTCTAATGATTTATCCACTATCGCTACCAAGGCAGCATCTGAGAGTGATGTGATCTATGTTCCAACCGATAACACAGTAGCTGCAAACACGGAGATCGTGAACAATATCTGCCAGCCGGAAGGCGTTCCGGTGATTGCAGGCGAGGAAGGCATCTGCGCCGGATGCGGCGTTGCAACCCTGTCCATCAGCTACTATGACTTAGGCGTAGGCACCGGCAAGATGGCTGCCAAGATCCTGACTGGCGAGTCCGACATTTCCGAGATGCCGATCGAGTACGCACCGCAGTTCACCAAGAAGTACAATGCAGCCATCGCAGAGGCTCTTGGCGTTGCCATTCCAGATGATTATGTAGCAATCGAAGAATAATTACATCGGAATTTCTTTTAACAACAAAGACAACAGCGAGGCCGCTTTCCGTTTCCCTCGCTGTTGTTTTGCAGAAAATCTGTATCGCACATCAGGATTCCAGGATTCTTTTTTACAGGGCGGGAGGCAGATGAAGGAAGGATAGTTATGATAAGTTTAATAAATGCGTTGCCAGGCGCAGTAGCGCAGGGCTTGATTTGGGGAATTATGGCGATAGGTGTTTATATTACCTATCGGATACTGGACATCGCAGATTTAACCGTAGACGGTTCACTCTGCACCGGGGGCGCGGTTTGTATTATGCTGATGTTAAGCGGCCAGAATGTGTGGGTCGCTATGTTTGGCGCATTGCTTGCAGGTATGGTTTCCGGTCTGGCTACCGGCATCCTGCACACCTTTATGGGAATTCCGGCGATTCTGGCCGGTATTCTGACACAGCTTGGGCTGTACTCCATTAATTTGAAAACCATGGGAAAGGCAAATCAGGCCATCAATGTAGACAAGTACGATTTATTGGTGTCCCTGCGTTTTATCAAGAACGTGCCGATCTTTAAAAATACAATTCTTTTGGTTGCTGTGATCATTGTGGTGCTGATCGCGGTCTTATACTGGTTTTTCGGAACAGAACTGGGATGTTCTCTCCGCGCCACCGGATGTAATGATAAGATGGCCCGGGCACAGGGAATCAACACTGATTTCTGCCGGGTGCTGGGACTGATGATCTCCAATGGCCTGGTTGCCTTATCCGGCGCGCTGCTCTGTCAGTATCAGGGCTTTGCCGATATCAATATGGGACGAGGCGCCATTGTAATCGGTTTGGCTGCCGTGATTATCGGAGAGGCAATCTTTGGGAAAATTTTCCGCAATTTCGGCCTGCGTCTCCTTGGCGTGGCCTTTGGTTCGATTGTGTACTATCTGGTACTTCAGCTTGTGATCTGGATGGGCATCGACACCGATCTGTTAAAGCTGCTGTCTGCAGCAGTAGTAGCCGTCTTCCTTGCGATCCCTACCTGGAAGAGCCGCTATTTCAGCAAGGTTGGGTAAAGGAGGAACGGTCTGATGTTAGAAGCAAGAAATATTATGAAAACCTTTAATAAAGGGACGGTAAATGAAAAGCAGGCGCTGCGGGGCGTAAATCTGACATTGAATGACGGAGACTTCGTCACCGTCATCGGCGGAAACGGCGCCGGAAAATCCACCTTCCTCAATGCCATTGCCGGCGTGTGGCCCATCGATGAAGGCCAGATCATGATCGAAGGAAAGGATATCACCCGGCTTCCGGAGCACAAGAGAGCTGCCTTTTTAGGCCGTGTATTCCAGGATCCTATGACTGGGACGGCTGCAACTATGGGAATCGAAGAGAATCTGGCTCTGGCGTTCCGCCGCGGTGCAAGACGTACTCTGAAAGCCGGTATCACCAATACCGAACGTGCTTTGTATGAAGATAAGCTTTCTAAGCTGGGATTAGGCCTTCAAAGCCGTATGACCAGCAAGGTGGGCCTGCTTTCCGGCGGCCAGCGTCAGGCATTGACCCTTCTGATGGCCACCTTAAAGCAGCCGAAGCTGCTGCTTTTAGATGAGCACACGGCTGCCCTGGACCCGAAGACCGCGAGAAAGGTTCTGGATCTGACCCAGGAGATCGTCAATGAGCGTCATCTTACTGCCCTGATGGTAACCCACAACATGAAGGATGCCATCCAGATCGGCAACCGTCTGATCATGATGCATGAGGGGCGGATTATTTATGATGTGGCAGGGGAAGAGAAGAAGGCGCTGCATGTGGAGGACCTGCTAAGGAAATTCGAGGAGGCCAGCGGCGAGAAGTTTGCCAATGACCGCATGATGCTTGCAAAGTAGGTTTTATTAGGTTTGTAATAGAATTTTAATAATTTTGTGATTTTCATATGCATAGGGCTGTGGTAAAATAAGCAGGGATTCGCCTGCAAGGCAAAATCAGCTGTCGGGTATCCGGCAGCTTTTTGCGTGTTAGGCTTCTTTTGCGGAAATTTGTACGTAAGGAGAGATACTATGCTGGACAATAAAGATTACATGACCAGGTTAAACCGGGCCAGAAGGAGACGAAATCAGAGATTTGACCCCAGATACCTGCTGATCCTGCTGGGTGCTTTGATTCTGATGGGAGTCCTGGGTGCAGGGATTCATTTGATCCGCACCAGCCTTCCAGCCGCAGCATCCAGGGCTGCCAGCGGTTCAGATGCGGCAAGGGGCAGGTCTGACGGGGAGATGGGAGAAACTGCGGCGCAGGAACCGACACAATCGCCGGAGGAGCTTGCAGCAGAATTGGCGGCGCAGCAGGAGGCTGCGGAGATTCAAGCTGTTCTGGATTCCTACTCCAATCTGGGACTGATCCAGGTAAACGGATACTTAAATGTGCGGGAAACACCTGGCAGCGATGGGAAGATCATCGGCCGGCTTTCTGGAAACAGCGCCTGTGAGATCCTCAGCGAAGAAGGAGAGTGGGATCATATCCGCTCCGGCGGTTTTGAGGGCTATATCAGCAATCAGTATGTGCTCACAGGAGAGGAGGCGAAGGAGGCGGCCAGGGCCTTTGTGAAGAAGCGGGCCATCATCCAGGTGGATAAGCTGAATATTCACTCGGATCCTTCTCTTGGATATGCCAATGTAACGGGACAGGCGCTGGAAAATGAGCGGTACGAGGTGATCGCCCAGGCGGATGGCTGGATCCAGATTTCATCCGGATATATCGTGGAGGAGTCGGAAGGAAAGCAGATGGCCCTGGTGCAGTATGCGCTGAATGAAGCAGTCAAGCTGGATCCTGTCAGCATGGCGGTAAACATGTATGATAATCTGGTGATTTCCAAGGTAAACAATTATCTGAATGTGCGGAGCGAGCCAAAATCAGACGGAAAGATCATCGGTAAGATGACCAGCAAGGCGGCAGGAGAAATCCTGGAAACTCTGGATGGCTGGTATAAGATAAAATCAGGAAAGATCACCGGATACATAACGGCCGATCCCCAGTATACCGCTACCGGCCAGGAGGCCAGGGATATTGCCATGCAGACGGCAACTTTGATGGCAATCGTAAACACGGATATGCTGAATGTCCGTACAGAACCCTCCACGGAGTCGTCCATCTGGACCCAGATCTCCAAGGAAGAGCGCTATCCGGTGCTGGAGCAGCTGGACGGCTGGGTACAGATCGAACTGGATACGGAGGACAATGATAAAGCATACGTTTCCACCCGGGATAACAACGTGGAAGTCCGGTATGCCCTGGAGGAGGCAATCAAGTTCTCGCCTTTAGAGGAAGCTGCCAATGCAGCGGCATCCAGACGCTCACAGATCGTAAATTACGCGCTTCAGTTTGTGGGCAACCGCTACGTATGGGGCGGCACCAGCCTGACAAACGGTGTGGACTGTTCCGGCTTTACTATGCAGGTGATGAAGAAATTCGGCGTGAGCCTGCCTCACTACTCCGGATCTCAGGCGAAGCTGGGAAAGGCAGTTTCTTCCAGTGAGATGCGCCCAGGGGATCTGATCTTTTATGCCAACAGCCGCGGCGTAATCAACCATGTGGCCATGTATATTGGAAATGGGCAGATCGTTCATGCTGCCAGCAGCAGAAGCGGCATCAAGATTTCCACATGGAACTACCGGACACCGAAAGCAATTCGAAATGTGCTGGGAGATTAACCAAATTTTTACTAATATTTACCTTTAGATGCAAAAAAATACAGAAAATTGAATTGACAGACAGAAGAATTGTGGTATGATAGAAGGCAGACACGGCAAGGGCGCCAGATAACTGGCGTCCTTTTGCTATATTCAGGACGATATATAGCGGCAATTCTTCATTCTGAAGACGAAAATATATGAATTTTCTTAAGTAAGATTCCCAGCCTTCACAAAGAATTGATTGGATTTTCAGGAATGTCGTGATATAATACTTAAAATTTTAAAGGAAAGGAGCTTTCGTATGAATTATAATTATCTGGCTCAATTTTATGGAAAATCCTCAAACTATACGGATATTCCAAACCGACTGTATAAAGAGTACAATGTAAAAAAAGGTCTCCGCAACGAGGATGGCACCGGCGTCCGCATGGGACTTACACGGGTATCCGATGTAGTGGGCTATGAGATCGTTGACGGGGTTAAGACCAATACAGAAGGCGATTTGTATTACAGAGGCTACAGTGTATATGACCTGATCAAAGGAAAGCCTGGCTGCAATGGGTTTGAGGAAGTCTGCTTCCTGCTTCTGTACGGTTATCTGCCCAATAAGACGGATCTTCAGCGCTTTATTGATGTGGTAAGAAGCCTGTATGCGCTTCCGGATGAGTTTCTGGAAATGAATCTTCTGCGGCTCCCAGGCAAGAACCTGATGAATAAGCTCCAGCATGCAGCGCTGACTCTGTATAATTATGATCAGGATAATCCAGATGATATCGATGTCTACAAGACCATGCTGAAGGGCGTAAGCCTGCTGGCGAAATTTCCATCTGTGGCCTGCTATGCCTACCAGAGCAAGATCCACCACTTTAACCGGGAGAGTCTGATCATCCACTATCCGCGTGAGGATTATTCCATTGCAGAGAACATTCTTTATATGCTGCGGGAGGATAAAAAGTTTACTCAGAAGGAAGCAAATCTTCTGGATGCCATCCTGGTGCTTCATGCAGATCACGGCGGCGGCAACAACTCCACCTTTACCAATGTGGTAATCTCCTCCACCGGAACTGACCTGTATTCTGCCATCTCCGGTTCCATCGGCTCCTTAAAGGGACCTCGTCACGGCGGCGCCAATATCAAGGTTTCTGAAATGATGGAGGATGTGGTTCAGGAGATCGGCTATTCTACCGATGAAGCGGTAGTGAAAGCGCTGATCCGCAAGATTCTGGCAGGTGATTTTTATGACCATTCCGGTCTGGTATACGGTTTTGGCCATGCAGTTTATACCATTTCCGATCCTCGTGCGGAGATCCTGAGATCCTGCTGTGAGACTGTGGCCAGAGAGCAGTTTAAAATGGAGGAGTTCAACTTCTACTGTTTCTTTGAAAAGTGCGTGAAGGAAGTGATTCTGGAAGATAAGAATAAGGTGATTCCCACCAATGTAGACTACTACAGCGGATTTGCTTATGAGATGCTGCAGATTCCGAGAGATATGTATACCCCTCTGTTTGTGATCAGCCGTATCGTAGGCTGGGTAGCGCACAATCTGGAGAATAAGCTGTATGACGGCAAGATCATGCGTCCTGCAACGAAGTATGTAGGCGAGAATGTAGATTATATCCCAATGAAGGAGAGATAAATTATGAAGACAATTACCGTTTTTATGGGCGATGGAATCGGACCTGAGATCACCGATGCAGTACTTAAGATTTTAGATGCAGCAAAGGCCCCTCTGGAATATGAGGTATTCCGGGTAGGCGCTGCTGAGTATGAGGAGAATGGAGCACTGATTCCAGATGCCGCATTCGCCTCGTTCGAGAAAAACAAGATCCTGTTAAAATCCCCGATTACAACTCCGGTTGGCAAGGGCTTCCGCTCCTTGAATGTCACTCTCCGGGAAAAATACGATCTGTATGCCAATATCCGTCCGGCCAAATCCAATACAGCAGTGGCAACTCCATTCAAAGATGTGGATATCATTACCTTCCGGGAAAATACGGAGGATCTGTATGTAGGCGTGGAGCAGCAGATTGACCCGGACACGGTGCACGCAACGAAGATCATCACCCGAAAGGCCAGCACCAGGATCATCAAGGATGCCTTTGAATACGCCAGAGCCCATGGCAGAAAGAAGGTTACCTGTGTTCATAAAGCCAATATCCTGAAGCTGTCTGACGGCCTGTTCCTCAGCGTATTCAAGGAAATCGCTGCCGATTACCCGGATATTGAAGCAGATGACAAGATCGTAGACAATGTATGTATGCAGCTTGTGATGCGCCCGCAGCAGTTCGATATCATGGTAATGCCCAATCTTTACGGTGATATCGTATCTGATCTGACCAGCGGTCTGATCGGCGGTCTGGGACTGCTTCCTTCCAGCAATCTGGGCAAGGATTATGCCATGTTCGAGGCAGTACATGGAAGCGCACCGGATATTGCAGGAAAGAACATCGCCAATCCAACTGCGTTTCTGTGGTCCGCCTGTATGCTGCTGGAGCATCTGGGCGAACTGGAAATTGCTGCAAACATCCGCCGCGCAGTCGATGAAGTGCTGGCAGAAGGCACCTGTATCACTCCGGATATCGGCGGAACTGCAACCACCACCCAGTACCGGGATGCTATCATCGCGCATTTGGCCTGATCATGAAGGAAAGACAA
>JAUNOF010000092.1:7877-12688 GCA_030537215.1 Lachnospiraceae bacterium | reverse complement strand
GGATCATCGCCGGCTTCCTTCATTCCTCTGTGGCATTAAACGTGGGAATCGTCTACGGCGGCATGAACCTTTACAACAACGGCTTTGCCGGCGGTATCGTCGCCATCTTTATGGTGCCGGTCATCCAGTCCTTCTTAGACCGGAGGGCAAAGGCGCGGGGCGGTCTGTCACTGTAAGCTAAAATCCTTTTTTAACACCTTGAAAAGCCCTGCTGCATCTGCCAGAAACCAGCCAATGGGAATGGCGCTCCAAATTCCCAGCACGCCGATGGCCGGATGGGGCGACAGCACATAGGCCAGCAGCACTCGGGTTCCCAGGGAGATGATCGTTAAAACCAGCGACATCTCCGGCTGGCCGATCCCTCTGAAATAACCATAGAGCAAGAATAAAATTCCAATCCCGCAGTAGAAGGCTCCTTCGATCCGAAGGTATCCCACTCCAATGCGGATGATTTCCGTCTCCCTTCCATCAATGAAAATCTGAAGCAGATATGGAGCCAAAAGACACACTGCCGCAGAGATCACCGCGCAGAATCCCAGAGACACTGCCGCAGCCCCTTTGATTCCCTGCCGCACCCTGTCCTGCCGCTTCGCCCCGTGGTTTTGGGAAGTAAAGATGGAAAACGCATTTCCAAACTCCTGAGCCGGCATATAGGCAAAGGAATCGATCTTTACTCCCGCCGCAAATGCTGCCATAACCGCCGTTCCAAAGCTGTTTACCAGCCCCTGTATCATTAAAATACCGAAATTCATTACAGACTGCTGCACACAGGCTGCCGTGGAGAACCGAAGGATCTCCTGCACCGGCTCCCTTGCAAAGGAGAGCTCCTCCCTTCTTGGCCGGAATCCCGGCTCCTTCTGCCAGGTATAGATCCCGATGCCCACCCCGGAAAATGCCTGGGCCAGTACCGTGGCCGCCGCAGCTCCCCGGATTCCCCATCCAAACCGCACAACAAATAAAAGATCCAGCAAAATATTCATCACCGCCGCCCCTCCTAAAAACCAGAGAGGCGTCACCGAATTACCCACCGCCCGCAGCAGAAAAGCAAAATAATTATATAAAAACACAAAAAAGATTCCGCCAAAGATCACCGCCACATACTCCGCCATCATTTCCAGAAGCGACACCGGAACCTGCAGAAGAGAAAGAATGGGGTGCAGCCCGGCAAAAACCAAAATATTCATCACCACCGTTACCCCTCCGATAAACAGAAAGGACAGGGCGATGCTGTTCTTCATCCGCGATTCATCCTTCCGCCCAAAATAAAAGGAATACACCGAACCGCTTCCCATGCACAGCCCGATCAGAATAGAGGTTAAAAAGGTCATCAGCGTGTAAGCCGAGCCTACCGCCGCCAGAGCATCTGCCCCTAAAAACCGCCCTACAATCAAAGTGTCTGCAATATTGTAGCACTGCTGCAGAAGATTTCCCAGAATCATGGGGCCTGCAAAGCTTAACATGGTCAGGATTACATTGCCTTGTGTTAAATCTTTTTTCATGGTATCTTATATTTCCTTTGGTGTATTTTCTCAAATCCGTTTTTCATTATACTGAATAATGGGAGAAATGTCAAAAAAGCTTCCCCTTGCGTTATGCCTATGGCGGATGGCGCGCTTATTTTTCCAACAGCCGCCGGTAAATCGCCAGATCCTGATTCGTAAACACATTAAAGATAACCTGACTAATGGAACTGTCTGTCTCCAGAAACCGCGACACGGTTTCAATTGCTATCTCTGCCGCCTTATCCTGCGGGAAGCGGAAGACTCCTGTGGAAATGCAGCAGAAGGCAATGGACTGCACCCCGTTTGCCGCTGCTAATTCCAGGCAGGACCGATAGCAGCTTTCCAGCAGCTCACATTCCTTCTTCCGGAGCATACCAGTAATGATCGGCCCTACTGTGTGGAGCACATACTTACAGGGAAGATTATAACCAGGGGTGATCTTTGCGGTTCCCGTTTCCTCCTCATGTCCCTGGGCCTCCATGATTTCATTGCACCGGATCCGAAGCTGAACGCCGGAAAGAGAGTGAATGATGTTGTCAATACAGGAATGGCATGGCTGCCAGCATCCTAAAAGAGCGCTGTTTGCCGCATTAACGATGGCATCACAGCGCAGTGAAGTGATATCTCCCTGCCACAAACAGATCCGTTCATTGGCCTTAGTGGGGGGAATGGCAGTGCTGTCTGTAATCCCTCTCTGTCTGATTTTCTCCGACAAATATTCATCCTGGATCTGAAGAAAATCCGGTGATGCCGGATAGGGAGGACGGACATTAAACAGGGAACGCAAAAGCTTCCATCTTCCCTCCTTATCATCCGGGATTTTCATTCCCCGATACCGCGGCATTTCCTTTAAAAGCTCTCTGATCAGATAAATTTCTCTTTCTGATTGATTCATGATCCCACCTCCTGCAGCAGATCCTCAATACTTATTCTCATATCCTCATTGATCCCGACAGCCCGATCCCCAAAGGATTCCAGAACCACCGCTTCCTCCATATTCAGCCGGATCAATGACATATTGTTATGCTCCCATGCGGATAATCCCTTCCATCGGCATCCCATACAGAGCGGCATACTCATCTGTTTTCTTTTTTTCATGGAGATACACGGACAGCCCGGAATTGAAATCTACTCCGGGCTGTGCTTCGTTCCTTAAAACTCATAAGGCGGATTTCCTGAGAAATCTGCGATTGCACCGTGGGCATCCTTGATATAGAACACCTCAAAAATCGGGTTTTCTGCTGTCTGGTACTGTCCTTTTACGATGGGATTATTCATCGCTCCTTCCTTTACCGCCATATTATTTTCAAATACGGCCGTACCGTGAATCCGAATCCATGCGTAAGAAGGATCCGATACACATACCTCGATTTCCGGATTCGCCTGCATGTCCTGATATACGTCCTTTGTGTTATTGGTGCAAAACCACAATTTGCCCTCCTGCTCAAACAGGAACATAAACGGACGCACCTTTGCTTTATTGTCTCTGCCAACGGTTGCTAAGTACTGGACTGGATTTGCCTGTAAAAAATCTGCTGCTCTGCTCATATCTTGTTTTCCTCCTGAATTTCTTTTAATGTAATATTCATTATTACATCTTGTAATAATAATATAGCATCATTTTATTGTAATGTCAATAGTTACATTAAACTTTTTTTATTTTAAATCACTTCATCTTTATGCAGTATAAAACTCATTATTTTTTGAAAATAAACGTAACTGTTCAATAGGTCTGCGCATTTACTGCGCTGACCGTAAGATAACCTGGACCAGAAGGCAAAAATCCCATCGGCAAAGCCGATTTTAAATGGATTTTTGCTCGTAACTGTGAGGGTACTGAACAGTTACAAATAAACATAAAACAGCCAAGTAACAGACCATTATATCGTTACCTGGCTATATTTCCTTTCATTCTATTTCATTATTGATGTCATCCCTCTGGTTCCTCTGGAAGGATTTGAATGAGACAAAATCCGTTTTTATGCCATACTATTCTCGAAGCCATTTTGGCTGTCACCTGTCCCTCTTTTTATTGTCGGGAGGAACGCGCTGCGCTATTGTTTCTTCCAGACGCTTTTATCCAGAAAGGAGTGCGATCTATGAATTCATGCAGTTGTAATCCCTCCACATCAGGCACCGGATGCGGATGTGAGCTTCCGGCTCCCGGACCGGGACTTCGGCTTGCGATTGCCACGGTTCCCATGCAGCCCTGGGAAACGCCTTATGACAGTGCAAAAGCCTTAATGCAAGGCACCATTTTCCCCAGTCTCGACCTTCCATTCTTTGTAACAGGAGGTGACGCAAATGCAGACGGCTGACCGCAGTTCTCTTCTCAAACAGATTAATGAAATCAGCTTTACTGTCAACGACCTGACCCTGTATCTCGACACCCACCCGCTGGACACAGATGCCTTAGACGCCTTCACCCAGGCCATGGCACAGCGGAAACAGCTGTTAGATACCTTTGCAAAGGAATTTGAGCCGCTGACCGCCAACTGTGTGTGTCCTGATACCAACAACCAGACAGCATCCAACACAAAATATCCCGGGAAATGTCATTTTACCTGGTCTGACGGCCCTCTTCCCTGGGACAATGAAGGAGGTGCCATCTAATGTGGATGTATGAAAAACGGCTTCAGTTCCCGGTAAACATTAAAAAGCCCTGCCCGAAAACCGCATCCCTGATTATCAGCCAGTTCGGCGGTCCTGACGGAGAGCTGGCTGCCTCTATGCGTTATCTTTCCCAGAGATACTCCATGCCATGCAAGGAAGTGGGCGGTTTGCTGACGGATATTGGCACAGAGGAATTGGCACATCTGGAAATGATCTGCGCCATTATCTATCAGCTTACGAAAAATCTAACCACGGAACAAGCGAAGACTGCCGGATTTGACGCCTACTATATCGACCACACCACAGCCCTGTGGCCGGCTGCCGCCGCCGGCATTCCCTTTAATGCATGTGAATTCCAGTCCAAAGGTGATGCCATCACCGACCTCCATGAAGATCTGGCTGCAGAGCAAAAGGCAAGAACCACTTATGATAACCTGATCCGCATCATCGACGACCCGGATGTGAGGGAACCGCTGAAATTCCTCCGCGCCCGTGAAGTAGTCCATTTCCAGCGATTCGGAGAAGCTCTGGAAAAGATCAAATCAAACCTGGATGAGAAGAATTTTTACTTTTTTAATCCGGAATTTGATAAGCGGTTTGTGAAGACGCAATAATGAAAAAGACCTGACAGCCGCAGGCTCCCATCTGAGAACCTGCGGCTGCTCGATCCCAGGTTCGCGCAGCGGTTCTGGTAAT
>JAUNOF010000092.1:0-7777 GCA_030537215.1 Lachnospiraceae bacterium | reverse complement strand
ACCTGGTCTGCCAGACCGAAAGGTTCGTCACAAAAAGCGGAATCTCCCATTAAAACGAAACCGTCAGCTGCATTTTAAACTGCTCTTCCCCGTAAACAGCATGCGGAATTCCCTTAGGCATAATAAGGGTCTCTCCCTCATTCAAAATAAATACTTCTCCGCCTACTGTAAACTTTCCTGTGCCATCCAGTACAGTTACCATCGCATCTCCTCCTGATGCATGAGTAGAGATCTCCTCGCCTTTATCAAAGGAGAAAATCGTCATACTAACAGAATCATTCTGTACCAGCGTTTTGCTGACCACCTGCCCTTTCTGGTAATCAACCAAGTCCTTCAGCCGTAACCCCACCTGCTTCTCAATATTTTTATACATTGAAATACCTCCCAGCTTTTTTAGCCTTGCTTTGTCGTTGAATTTATTATATACCTTTATGCATGCATTGTACACACATACCTTCATATCAATACCGGCAAGCGCTTACAGAGTAGTCTACCGGCAGTGGATCGACTGATGCCTGGTAAATAACGTTCTTCCGGCTAAGTTTTTACAAGACAATCTTGATAGATTTTTGCCGCTCACAATTCGTTGATTGTCTCCGTCACAGAGATATTTTGCATCCGTTTGACAGGAACATACACAGCAAGTACCGCAGCAGCAATGACAAACAGAAGAATGACAGCCAGCGACCCGATGGGCAAGTTCCAGACTGCATAGGGGAAATGATCCGTAATCAGAAAGTCATAGAAGAACTTACTAAAAGGCAAACCAACCCCACAGCCAATCCCACAACCCCAAAACCCATAGGTAAAGGCTTCGGAAGCAATCATTTTTGAAATCTGGTCCTTATCCATCCCCACCGCTCGCATGACTCCGTATTGTTTCATCCGGGCAGATACGCTCATGGAGATACTGTTTATGATATTCAACACCGTGACCAGCGTGATGATGCCTAAAAATCCATAAACACAGGCTGCAAAGGCAAAGTAAGTGCCAGATGTGCGCTCATCCCTTTTGTCATTCAGACTGTAACCGCTTTCCTCCACTATTCTACGGATCGCGGCCACATCCTTATCCGTTGCATTGGAAGCCATCTGCACCATAATGAGGGAATAGTCCCGGATGCCTGTTAATCTGGCAAATGTTTCTCCGGAAGTGATTAAGGTAATTTTCCCATTTGTCAGGCCGTCGCCGCTGAATGGATCATATTTAAGCAGTCCGGCAATGGTAATTTCCTCGTTTCCCACAAGGATAGTATCCCCCATTTCCCAGAGGCTGTTCTGATCCCATGTAGCAATGGCATATTCGCTGTTGCCATAGACCTTATCAAGATTGCTGCCCCTTTGCAGTACGCCATCCTTTTTGAGACTTGCCAAATCAAAATCATCAAAGGAAACCAGATCAATGGTGCTGGAACGTGTCATATCTCCAGAAAGTCCAGCACGAATATCAAAGCTGCTCCGTCGACCATAGACCTGTTTAACGCCTTCCATATTTTGCAGCGTTTCAGCCAATGCACTGTCGATGGAATTTGCACCATCGCTGCTTGAAATATCAAGATCGGAAGCAGCTGCCGATTGAGGCATCAGGTGATCGACAAAATCGATCAGGACCGAAAAGCTCAAAAACAGGATAATGCTGAGGGCAAAGGAACCAGTCATCAGGACCAGGTTTTTCCTTGCGGAAACGGCATGGTGAACACCGAGGACCGTTTCGATTTTAAGAACTCCTGTATGGACTGAATGGCGCACAGCTTTGGTATTTCCTGAATTTCCTGAAACCGCAGTAACTGGCGATACCTTCGCTGCCCGCTTCGCCGGGGACCTTGCAGCCAACAGGACGGTGACAACACCAACCAGAACACCGCTGATTATCCCAACAGCACTGACATTAAAAAGCGGAATATTTGAAAATTCTTCACCAACAAAAAAACGTAGTGCGGCGCATAATCCCCAGGAGGTTAAAATTCCAAGGACAAGGCCGATCGGGATAGCAGTTTTACACCAATTTAGGGCCTCCAGCCGCACAAAGCGTGTGATCTGCTCTTTGCTCATTCCAATGCAGCGCATCATTCCGAAAAATTTCGTTCTTTGTGCCACACTACTGTTGATACTGCCGGAGATCATCAGCACACCAGCGATCAGGATCAACAGAAACAGCACCGCAGCAGTCAGAAGAAGTGTCTGGCCCATTGAACTGTCGAACAGGGTTGCAAAGGAGATATCACCGTGTTTTTCTGCCAGCCTTGTCTGCTCCATTCTTGCACCCATTTCAGCCATACTAAAAATGGCAGTCACCATAAACACGGCAAAGACGATGCACAAAAGTATCATGCGGTTCTGATTCCGGTGGACTTTTGCTGAAATCGGGATCAGGCTCAAATAGCTTTTCATTCGCGGCACCTCCCGAAATCCGTCACTCTGCCGTCAGACACTCGCAGAATTCGGTCAGCGGTTTGGGCAATGCTCTGGCTATGGGTAATCATCACGATAGTCTGCTCATATAGCCGAGAGGCTTCTTTCAGCAGGGAGATAACCTCGCTGGTGTTCTGGGAATCCAAGTTGCCAGTGGGCTCATCCGCCAGTATCAGAGCCGGACGAGTGAGCAATGCCCGGCCAATGGCAGCACGCTGCTGCTGACCACCGGAAAGCTGACTGGGCAGATGGCTGCGGCGCTCCTTAAGGTTCAATACAGTCAACAGTTCCTCCAGATGCTT
Source organism: Lachnospiraceae bacterium (assembly GCA_030537215.1). Taxonomy (GTDB): domain Bacteria; phylum Bacillota; class Clostridia; order Lachnospirales; family Lachnospiraceae; genus Caccovicinus. The sequence goes on along the minus strand of JAUNOF010000092.1, from coordinate 5,063 downwards.
TTTGTCTGGCTTCTGATAGTCAAGCAGTACCGGGAAGATGATGTTCTGCTCGACAGTCAGTTCCGGGATCAGGTTAAAGCTTTGAAAGATGAATCCGATGTTCCGGCGGCGGAAAACCGTCAAATTGCGCTCCTTCATAGAGAAAATATCTTTACCGTCAATAAATACCTTGCCGGACGTAGGCGTATCTAACGCACCGATCAAGTTCAGCAGTGTGCTTTTGCCAGAACCAGACTCACCGACGATAGCGACAAATTCTCCTTTGGGAACAGAGAATGTGACATTTTTCAAAGCATGAACAGCGGCCTCGCCATTCCCATATGTTTTTGAAATATTTTTGACCTCTAACAAGTCCATATCGTTTAACACCTCTTTCTGTTCTGTTGCAGAAAGAGTATCACATCACCCCTACTGCAATATGACACACAGCCTACAATTTTGTAGGAATTAAAAAATTAATGATAAAGGTCGTACCCACATCCAACTCGCTGTCAACCTCGATGCTTCCATTGTGTTCCTCTATAATAGCCTTTGCCAGCGGCAGTCCAAGTCCAATTCCTTGCGTATCTTTAGAAAAACGGCTGCGATAAAACCTCTTAAAAATATGAGGACAGTCCTCCGGGTAGATACCGCTGCCGTTATCCCTTACGGTGATCTGAACCATCGACGAAAATGCACGCCACTCAATGCGAATGGCCTCCCCTTCCTTCGTATGGTCAAAAGCGTTTTTCACAATGTTGCTGATAGCTTCGATCAGCCAATGCTGGTCACAGAATAATGTGACTTTCTCATCGCCGGAAAACGAAAGTTCTTTCCCTTCTTGTTCGGCCTGGTAATCAAAATATCTCTCGATATGCTCCATCATTTCAGATATATTTTGGGTGGCTTTCTCCAAAACAATCGTTCCGGCATCCAGCTTTGTGATTTTCAAAAGATTTTGAACAAGGGTTTCGATCCGATCCAGTTCCTGCTCAGAAAGTGCCATAAATTCTTTGACTGCAGGCAGTTCGCTGGTTTCTTCCTGTATCAGCCCATTGTAGATATTGAGGGCAGCCAATGGCGTTTTTAATTGGTGGGAAATATCAGAGATGGTATCTTTCATAAATTTTTTGGCGCGTCCTTCATTCTCCGCATGGGCGTTCAGGATCGCTGCCAGCGAATTAACCTCATGAAACAGCCGATACAGTTCGCCCTCATCGTCACACTCGATCCGGGCATTCCGTTCTCCCGCAATATACGCTCTGATTTGGAGAACAGCCTTTTCCATGATTATGTTTTGTTCCCGGAAGTAGCGATACAATACGGCAAACACAACTGTACTCATACCAACCGCAGACAGCACCGCATACAATCCTGCGTTTTCCACACCAAGCCCCACACAAGTAACGGAAACCAGTGTAAAAGCAGCAATGGCCAATAATATGCAAAGAAAAAGGTGTTTGATTTTTCGATTAACCAGTATTTTCATAGTGCACCTCAGTCCGCTGTATTCCATTTATACCCCATACGGCGTATGGTCACAATGTTCTGGGGAACGGCAGGATCATCCTCAATTTTCATGCGGAGCCTGCGGATATAAACAGTTAGTGTGCTGCTGTTGATATACTTCTCATCGCAATCCCAAAGCTTGGTTAAAATCTGTTCTGGCGAGAGGACCATGTTGGGATTTTCCATAAACAAGCACAGCAATTTATATTCACTGGCAGTCAGATCAAGCAAAGTTCCGCTTTTATAAACCTCCCGTTTAAGCAACTGAACCCTGATCCCATTGGAGGCGAGTTCTGTGTCGGCCTGGCTGAAATTCTCGCTTCTTCGGAGCAATGCGTTTACCCTTGAAAGGAAAACGGCCAGCTTAAAGGGCTTGGTAATATAATCATCGCCGCCTATATCCAATCCCATAATAATATCAGTTTCTTCATCAGATGCGGTTAAAAAAATAATCGGAACTTTGGATGTTTGACGGATTTTTCTGCAAATGTCATAGCCAGAACCATCTGGTAAAAGCACATCCAAAATAACTAAATCGTACTTTTCGGTTGTCCATAATGTTTCCGCTTCCAGCTTGGTACGAGCAATTATTATTTCATATCCCTGCCTCTTGAGCGCAAAGGATAAACCATTGATTAAACTTAAGTCATCCTCTACGAAAAAAATACGTTTCATCTTATTTCCTCCGCTATCTGCATGATACTTCCAAAAGTTATTATAATTCCTATGCTCGCAGAAGGCAAGGCTTTGTGGTATTGCAGCAAAATAAAAGTAACACTGTGTTACAGGATGGCTGACGTCTCAGTAATATAAACGCATCTCCCTGTATACAGACAGGAAGCCTCCACTCTGGTTCCGGTTTCATCCAAGTACCGAACCGCTCATTTTATCCTTAATGCTAATTTATATTTGTTTCCTAATCTTATCACTTTTTACTCACTTTATTTGTGTCCATTATTGTTTGAAGATGAAAAATAATATCTCATAAATGTTTCAAACATTTTCTCCCCTTCATGATCCTTATCCCCATATTTCTCACAAAATTCTTTCTTCACATTATCTAATTCTTCCACGAAAGCCTCGTTCATTTTAACTAAATATGCCGCTTTACGATTATTATCAATTTCAATCTGTTTAAGAAACTGTTTCCTGAAAAAAACTATTAATTTCTGACGAATCGTAATTCCATTTTCTCCTGCATTAATATGCTTTGAAAAATTAAATACTTCATCCACAGTATTAAAAATATATATCGCAATTTGGATGTCTTTCAGTTCGTTAAACAAAAGATTAATATGAACATTTAGCCATTCATTGTTATCTGTTATTTCATGATCAAAATTGGGATTATAATGTGCAAAATCAAAATTCCTATCTACTTTTTTAAAAGCCCTATATGTATTTCTTAACAAAATTATTTCATTCAGTTCCGTTCCATTCACCAGAACGGGGAAGTTGAAGATAATCTTCCTGATCCAGTTGCCATCCGGCTGCTTTTCCGGGAACAACTCGATTCGCTCAATGAATGCCCGCATGAACTCCTTCCGCTCCACCTCGGAGGCAGCTTCATAGACCTGATCGAATGCCAGCAACAGGCGGTAGATATTGTCGCCGGAAATCTTCTCCTGCCGGATGCTCCGTATCTGGCTTTGCACATCGTCAATCTGGACTTCAATCTCATCTATTGCGCCATATTGCTCGTCATAACGGCGCTGCAAATCAGAAATTTTCCGGTCATAATAGGGATCGCTTATATCCAAACCGTCCATCTGCCGTTCCAGGCGAGCCTTTGTACCCAAAGCCTGCCGAAGCTGCGCCTGTAACGTCTTCACCTGCTTTTCTAAATCCTTTGTATCGACAGCGGAGCCAATCTTCTCCTTGATTGCATCTGCAAGCCGTAAGTCATTGACCATTGCGGAGATAATTGCCGCTACCATGCGGTTCATCTCTGTCTGCTCAATATTCAGTCGGAAAGTACACTCATGACCAGTCGGTGTAACTGTATTCTTGCAGTAATAGTAATAGCGGGTCTTTTTGTCCTTGCTATGGGCTTTCGCAATATTCCCGTACAGGCTTTTGCCGCAGCAGCAGCATTTCTTCCGAAACGAGACAACTTGAACACCAACACATATTCTACACCATCTTTACAGTCCTAAATGTCTTGCAGCATCCGCTGAAATTCATGCCTGCCCTGAATATTCTTACCAGAAAAGCCTTCGTCAGAATATTCACCAGCCACTACCATATCTTCGTATTCAGCGTATTTCCGCAGCTTGTCTCGCTGAGCGTCCAGACTGTATCCGTCCGCCTGCATGGAAGTAGATACCCGTGTATAAAGATAGCATTTTGTTCGTTTTTTCAATTACTCCAATGTCTCCAATTCCTTAATGCTTTCGATAAAATGACGCTCAACAGGAGAAAATAATTCATCCTGCTTTTTTCGATATTTTTCATATTCTGCGTGCGCTTTATCAATTGCCTGTTTATGAGTTACACGACCCTTTGTTGTCAAAATATCTCGTCTGGTCATTTTCAGGTAATCGTCAATCGTCTCCAACCAATCTTTCATATACATCGGTTCATGTGCCAGAGCACGCACCTCTGCAATATCAAGATAAGCCGATACAATTTTATTTAGAGCATCTAGTTCTGCTTGCGTCAAATAATTCTTTGCAATTTCGGTATCGGATCGTTTTATTCTCTTTCCTTCCCAAGAGGTCAGCCCCATATTTTCTTTCTCCGCATCAGCGCGCTAATATAAGATTTCAGCCGCTGTATGCCGGTGTGCTGCCCAGTGCATCTTATTTTGTACCTGCTTAAAGAACTGAATAGAGGCTTCCGCACTCGGATCATAATCAATGCTGGTTGCATAAATCTCAAGTACTTTTCTCCAAAACACCTTTTCTGAAGATCGAATGTCTCGGATACGGGCAAGCAACTCGTCAAAATAGTTTCCGCCGCCCAAGCGCTTCAAACGATCATCATCTAATGCAAACCCTTTTTTCATATATTCTTTCAGAACAGAGCTTGCCCAGATACGGAATTGCGTACCACGCAGCGACTTTACCCGATAGCCGACCGAGATAATAACATCTAAATTGTAATAATCAATATCTCTGGTTACCTGGCGATTTCCTTCCGTTTGAACTGTTGCAAATTTTGCAACAGTTGCTTCTGGCCGAAGTTCGCCCTCCGTAAAGATATTTTTTATATGTCGTGATATGGTTGACTTGTCACGCTGAAATAATTCCGCCATCTGATCCAAGGACAACCATACGGTATCTTCATCAAAAGTGACCTCTATTTTTGTCAATCCATCCTCGGTTGTATACATGATGATGTTAGACTGATTCATCTTCCATATTCTCCTTTTTAATAATCTCGTTCTGGATATAGTACTCTAAAAGACGAAGTACATATTCCGGCGCATGACGATTATCCAGTTCCCACTCTGTTACAGTCCGATAGGGAATCTGAAAATAATTACAAAATTCCTTGCGGTTCATGCCGGTGCTTTCCCGCAGCTCTTTTATTTTGGTTTTGCAGTCCATTTCATTTACCCCATAAAGCAAAAA
>JAUNOF010000091.1:9522-12810 GCA_030537215.1 Lachnospiraceae bacterium | reverse complement strand
ATCGGATTTTGTGTCTATTTGCCCCTGGTATCATCATTATAATGGTTCCTGGCGGCAAAATCAATGGTTATCATAAATCCGGCGGATCCACTCCATCCGGGAGGTCATTCCTGCAAACAAAAGATCCACAACCGTCAGCGCTGCCATGGCTTCCACCACAACTACCGCTCTGGGCACGATGATGGGATCGTGCCGCCCCTTGATCTCCAGTTCCTGCTCCTCATTTCCTCTGGTTACGCTTTTCTGGACGGAGGCGATGGAAGGAGTGGGCTTGATGGCAGCCCGGAAGATTACGTCAGAACCATCACTGATACCTCCTAATATACCGCCTGCGTGATTGGTCATCTTCACCACACGGCCTTCTCCATCCAGCATAAAACCGTCATTATTCTGGCTTCCCAAGGCTTTCGCCGTCCCAAAACCATCTCCGATCTCAAAGGCCTTTACCGCTCCTATGGAAAGGATGGCCTTTGCCAGGTTTGCATCCAGCTTGTCAAACACCGGCTCGCCGATTCCTGCCGGCAGACCGGTGATTACACATTCTGCTACGCCGCCTACCGAGTCTTTTCTGGCCATGGCATCCTCCAGAAACTGCTCTGCCTCCCGGGCAGCCTGTGCATCCGGCATGTACAACCGGTTCTTCCACATCTCCTCCAGATCAAACCGCTCCGGGCTGACCTGGATCTCCCCTACTGATTTGGTATAAGCCTGGATCCGGATTCCCAGGGATTCCAGGATCTTTATGGCAATCGCGCCTGCCGCTACTCTTCCGATGGTTTCCCGGCCGGAAGAACGGCCGCCGCCCCGGTAATCACGAAAGCCGTATTTGGCATCAAATGTATAATCTGCATGTCCAGGACGGTAAACATCCTTGATGGCACTGTAGTCCCGGGAACGCTGATCGGTATTTTTCACCTCCAGGGCAATGGGAGTACCCGTGGTCTTTCCCTGGAACACACCGGAGAGGATCTCTACCTGATCGCCTTCACTCCGCTGGGTAGTAAATTTGCTCTGTCCCGGCTTTCTTCTGTCTAAAAATTTCTGGATATCCTCCTCACAAAGGGGCAGTCCGGCCGGACAGCCATCCACGGCCACGCCGATCCCCTTCCCATGACTTTCCCCCCAGGTCATAATCCGAAAATAATTTCCTAACGTAGAACCTGCCATTATTTCTTTCCTCTTTCTATTTTTTATACAGAAAGGAAGGTATCGCCCATGATCATTATGAACGCAGTTTCATAAATCTATCCATCAGGCAATACCTTCCTGCAAATCATTTTATTATGCAGCTGTTCAGCACCTTCACAGCTGTCTGTTCTTCTATTCTCCGATCTTTACAATTACGCAGCAGTTGGGCTCATTAACTGGAATCGATCTGCCGCACATAACCAGAAGACCCTTCTCATAATCCACCTTGAAGAATGAGATATCGTTGCTGGCGTGGTTAATACTGGCTACATGCTCTCCATCTGGTAAAATCGCCACATCCTTCGGATAATCACCGCTGATGGGCAAACTGAACAGAATCTCCAGAAGGCCGGTCTCCTCATCCCGGTTGAACACACTTAATACATTATCTCCTGCATTGGTGCAGAAAAGATGCTTATTGTCCGGAGACAGCCGCATGGCGCAGGCTGCAGTCAGCTCGGAATAGTTTTTGTGCGTCATGGTGGTGGAGATGGTCTGGATCTTCTCAAATTTTGGTACTCTCTCGCCAGATTCGTAGGTGAATACATCGATTACGTTCTTCAGCTCATACATCAGGTACATAAAACGTCCGTCGCTGCTGAACCGGAAATGTCTGGGAGCTGACTCTCTCTCACAGCGGATCGCATCTACTTGAACCAGCCTCTGGTCGTCAAACCGGTAGATCCTTACCTGGTCGATCCCCAGATCCGCAACCATGATAAACTTCTTATCCGGGGTCATACGGGTGCAGCTTACGTGAGGACGGAAATTCCGTTCTGCCACAGAGCCATATCCCTTGTGGAACACGCCGTCCACGATCGGTCCGATGGAGCCGTCCGACTTCAGCTTCAGCACAGTGGCCTTTCCATCATGATAGCCGGATACAAAGATGTACTTGTCATCTGCATCCGTTGCCAGGTGACAGCCTCTCATTCCCTTGATATTTTTGCTGTTTAACCGGGTCAGACTTCCGTTTTCCAGAATCCGGAATGCAACAACTCCCTCATCTGCAATCGAATACAGATTTTTTCCATTGTGAGAAGCAATTACATAGGAAGAATTATCTACTTCCATCTCGCAGCGTTCTTTAAAGATACCCTTTTCCACATCAACATCATATACTGTAATGCCCTTTGCTTTTCCAGTGTAGGAGTAGGACCCTACATAAGCCATGTATTTTCCCTTCATATCCGTCTTCATCCTCCTCAAGTGCCCTATTTCAGCAGGCGTTCCAGCTCCGCCCTCGGCTTCGCCGCCTCAGCGGCTGGCAAGCTACCCATATCATATCACAGATTTGCTAATTTGTTAACAATAATTTATAGAAAAGTATGAGTAAGGTATTGACACCAGATATAGTTCCTGTATAATAAAGTCAGTTTGTTTAAAAATACTAAACTTTAAGATTATTTTTAGTGTCAGTTAGTATTGGTAAACTTTATGTAAAGTATTGGAGGCTTTTTATGGAAATCGGCGCAAAGTTAAAAGAACTGCGCGTCCTAAAAGGTCTGACCCAGGAAGAGCTGGCAGACCGCGCAGAACTGTCAAAAGGCTTTATCTCCCAGGTGGAGCGGGATCTGACATCTCCCTCCATCGCCACCCTGATGGACATCCTTCAATGCCTGGGAACCACCATCGGAGAGTTCTTCAACGAAACTTTGGAGGAACAGATCGTTTTTGGAAAAGGAGATTACTTTGAAAAAAACGATACCGAATACCGGAACAATATTAAATGGATTATCCCTAATGCCCAGAAAAATACCATGGAGCCTCTGCTCCTGACTCTGGAGGCAGGCGGCGCTACCTACCCGGACAATCCTCATGAGGGAGAGGAATTCGGCTATGTCTTAAGCGGCTCCATCTCCATCCATCTGGGGAATAAGGTTTACAAAGCCAAAAAGGGAGAATCCTTTTATTATGTGGCAGATAAGAAGCATTATCTGACCAGCAGAAGCGGAGCCTCCCTGATCTGGGTCAGCTCCCCTCCCAGCTTTTAACCTCATCAAGGAAGCTTTCCTATCATTCATCACCCCACACAGGAGGAACGGCCATGAATCAGCCACTTATTGATTTACAGCACATTTCAAAAAGCTTTGACGGTAC
>JAUNOF010000091.1:0-9422 GCA_030537215.1 Lachnospiraceae bacterium | reverse complement strand
GCCTTCGGATTAAAGATCAAGAACAAGCCCAAGGCCTACATCGATGATAAGATCAAGTATGCCTTAAAGCTGGTGAACCTGGATGGCTACGAGAACCGTTCTGTGGACTCCTTATCCGGCGGCCAGCAGCAGCGGATCGCCATCGCCCGGGCCATTGTAAACGAGCCGCGGCTTTTGCTTTTAGACGAACCCTTAGGCGCTCTGGACTTAAAGCTGCGTCAGGATATGCAGTATGAGCTGATCCGTCTGAAAAATGAGCTGGGAATCACCTTCGTTTATGTCACCCATGACCAGGAGGAGGCTCTTACCATGTCCGATACCATCGTGGTCATGAACCAGGGCTACATCCAGCAGATGGGCACCCCGGAAAACATCTACAATGAACCGGAAAATGCCTTTGTTGCCGACTTTATCGGTGACAGCAACATCGTTCCCGGCACCATGATCCGGGATGAGCTGGTGGAGATCTTCGGCGCCCGGTTTGCCTGTGTGGATAAGGGCTTCGGCAATAATAAGCCGGTGGATGTGGTCATCCGTCCGGAGGATATCGATCTGGTGGAGCCAGGACAGGGCACCCTTCCCGGCGTGGTCACGCATCTGATCTTTAAAGGCGTTCACTATGAGATGGAGGTCACCACTCCTGACGGCTTTGAGTGGCTGGTGCATTCCACCGACCTGTTCCCCGTAGGAAAAAAGGTAGACATCCATGTAGACCCATTCGACATCCAGATCATGAATAAACCTGCTTCTGAGGATGAGGAGGCCATAGGAGTCAATGAGTAAGAAATTATTATCCGGACCGTATATTCTGTGGATGATCGGTTTTACTATCATCCCCCTGGCTTTGATCGTATATTACGGCATGACCGACCGAACCGGCGCCTTCACCCTGGAAAATATCATGGCCATCGCCACTGCCGAGCATGCCAAGGCCCTATGGCTCTCCCTGGGACTTTCCCTGGTATCCACCATCGTCTGTCTGCTGCTGGCTTATCCCCTGGCAATGATCCTCCGCTCCAAAGGCGTAGGCGCAGGCGGCTTTATTGTGTTTATTTTCATCCTGCCCATGTGGATGAATTTCCTCCTTCGGACTCTGGCCTGGCAGACCTTGCTGGAGAAGGGCGGTGTGATCAACGGAATCCTCACCGCACTCCATCTTCCTACCCAGAACCTGATCAACACGCCGGCCGCTATCATTCTGGGCATGGTATACAACTTTATGCCCTTTATGGTGCTTCCTATTTACAATGTGCTGTCCAAGATTGATGACAATACCATTAACGCTGCAAAGGATCTGGGCGCCAATTCCTTCCAGACCTTCTGGCATATTCTGCTGCCCTTAAGCGTTCCTGGCATTATCAGCGGCATCAATATGGTGTTCGTTCCTGCCCTGACCACCTTCGTGATCAGCAACCTTCTTGGCGGCAGCAAAATCCTTTTAGTGGGCAATGTAATCGAGCAGGAGTTTACCAAGGGCAGCAACTGGCATTTAGGCTCCGGTCTTTCCCTGGTCCTGATGGTCTTCATCCTGATCAGCATGGCCCTGATTGCCAAATACGATAAAAACGGGGAGGGCAATGCATTCTGATGAACAAGAAACGAAAATCCCTGCGGGAATTTTTTTCCAATTTTTACTTAGTACTGATTTTGATCTTTTTATACGCCCCTATCATGACCATGATGGTCCTGTCCTTCAACACCTCCAAGTCCAGGACACAGTGGGGCGGCTTTACCTTAAGCTGGTACAAACAGATGCTGTCTGACCCCAATATCATCTCAGCGCTGTACAACACCCTGCTGATCGCCTTCGTGTCGGCTCTGGCAGCCTGCATTATCGGCACGGCAGCAGCAATCGCCATCAACAGCATGAAGCCAATGACCAGAACCATCGTACTGGGCATTACCAACATTCCCATGCTGAACGCCGATATCGTAACCGGTATTTCTCTGATGCTGGCCTTCATCGCATTCGGGATCTCCCTGGGCTTTAAGACCATCCTGATCTCCCACATCACTTTTAATATCCCCTATGTGATATTAAGCGTGATGCCGAAGCTGAAGCAGACCAACAAATATACCTACGAGGCCGCTCTGGATCTGGGCGCCCATCCGGTCTACGCCTTTTTCAAGGTAGTGTTCCCGGATATCATGCCTGGTGTCCTGTCCGGCTTCCTGCTGGCATTTACCATGTCACTGGATGATTTTATCATCACCCACTTTACCAGGGGCGCCGGAATCAATACCCTGTCCACCCTGATCTACAGCCAGGTGCGCCGCGGGATCCAGCCGTCCATGTATGCCCTGTCCACGGTTATTTTCCTGGTGGTGCTGGTGCTTCTGCTGATCACCAATTACCGGCCGAAGCAAAAGCAAGGGATCCCCGGCATGGCGGGAAGCAATGGTGCAGGCTCCGCTTCCGGTTCTGTTTCCGGCAATTCTTCCGGGGGCAAATTCCAGAAGGCTGCAGCAGCAATCGCTGCGGTCTGCATCGTCCTGGCGGTAAGCTGGGTTACCTTTATGAAATACTCGGCAAGCAGCAGCGATGAGCTGTATGTCTACAACTGGGGAGAATATATTGATGAAGATGTGGTTTCCATGTTTGAAGAAGAGACCGGCATCAAGGTTACTTACGATATGTTTGAAACCAATGAGGAGATGTATCCTGTCATCGATGCCGGCGCCGTGTGCTACGATGTGGTCTGCCCCTCCGATTACATGATCCAGAAAATGATAGAAAATGATATGCTGGCGGAGATCAATTTTGAGAACATCCCCAATATCGACCAGATCAATCCGGTTTACATGGAGATGTCCCAATCCTTCGACCCCCAGAATAAATACTCCGTCCCTTACTGCTGGGGAACTGTAGGAATCCTTTATAATACGAAACGTATCGAGGAGCTGGGTGTGGATCCGCCGGAAAGCTGGCATGATCTGTGGAATCCGGCGCTGTCCGGCGAGATCCTGATGCAGGACAGCGTCCGGGATGCCTTTATGGTAGCCTTAAAGGATCTGGGCTACTCCATGAACACAACAAACGAAGCTGAGCTTCAGGAGGCCAAACAGCTTCTCATCGACCAGAAGCCTCTGGTACAGGCATATGTGATCGATCAGGTGCGGGATAAGATGATCGGCGGCGAGGCCGCAGTAGGCGTGATCTATTCTGGCGAAATGCTCTATATCCAGGAAGAGGTGGAGAACCTTGGGCTGGATTACAGCCTGGAATATGTGGTTCCCAGAGAGGGAACCAATCTGTGGCTGGATTCCTGGGTGATCCCGGCCAATGCTCCCAACAAGGAAAATGCCGAAAAATGGATCAACTTCCTCTGCCGCCCGGAGATTGCACTGCGGAACTTTGAATACATCACCTACCCTACGCCGAACCAGGGAGCCTTTGAGCTGCTGGATCAGGAACTGCAGGAAAACAAAGCTATCTTCCCGGATCTTGACAGCCTGGAAAACAGCGAAGTGTACCGGTATCTGGGAGATGAAGAGGATGCGGTATACAATGCGTTATGGAAAGAGGTAAAATCAAAGTAACCCCCTTGCGGCAGGCAGACGCGCTGCCGCAGGCGATTTTCATGGATTTTGGCTAGTTGCTGTGAACGCACGTGAGCAGTAACGAATTTGATACGTTTTATAAATCTTTCGCAGCTCCATGATCCCGATCCCTGCAGCCAGAAGTCCGCTTGCCACGTTGCTGACGGCCATCACGATCCCTGCGCTTACATTTCCCAGATCTGTAAAGTGCTGTAAGGCCCACAGAACAGGGATTCGAAAAACGAATACCCGGCAGAAGTTCATGAAAAGGGTGATCCTGGTCTTTCCAAATCCATAAAGCAGACCCAGGACAGCGGCGTTGATGCCCAGCGGGATGGCGCCGATAGCTTCGTATCGGTAGATCTCTGCGATCATCGCCGCAAACTGGGCATTGTCACCGGCAAAAAAGCTGGAAAGCTGATCCAGGCACAGCAGGGATGCACTCATCAGGACAGCGCCGATTCCAACATTGATTCCCAAGGTCCATTGAAAGGCAGAAATGGCACGCTCCGGCTTTCCTCCGCCCAGGTTCTGGCTGATCACGGCGGAACAACCTTCCTGGAAACCATTTTGCGGTGTGGTGGTGATGCCGCCGATATTATTGGAAATCCCCAGAGCCCCTACGGTCCAGGAGCCGTACACGGTGCTCATGGAATTGATGACCACTTTTCCCAGAGAAAACGCAATCTTTTCTACCATGACCGGGAAGGACAAAATCAGCATGGGGGTTACTACCGCCCGCTTCAAAGAAATCGCTTTCAGAGAAAATCCAAAGGCATTGCCCTGCTGATTCAGATTCACCATGGCAACCAGAAAAAGCAGGCTTTGGGAGATGATGGTTGCTGCGGAGATCATGTTGATGCCTCCGTGAAGCCCGTAGACAAACCAGGCAGTCAGTCCCAGCTTGATGGCGATCACAACCATATTTAAGTACAGAATCCGTCTGGAATTTCCCCGGGCACGCTCAATGGCCATATAAACATTGTTGAAGAATGTAATCACAAGACCGAACAGCTCCAGGATAAAGTAGGTGGTTCCTTCTGTGATAAATTCTTCTGGAGTGTTCATCATCCGGAGAAACTGGGGAGTAGTCGGCACCAGAATGAGAAGCAAAGTCCCTCCCAGGGCGGCGCACAAGGCAAACATGGTGCTGACCCGGCGTTTTACCAGCTCAAAATCTCCTGCCCCGTATGCCTCGCTGACCTTGATGCTGGCTCCTACTGCCAGACCGCTGCCCAGTGCAGAAAGCATCAGATTGATCTGGGACAGATAGGCTACCGCGGATACCGCAGACGCGCTGATATGGGCAGCCATCATGGTGTCCAGTATCTTAAACAACTGGGTCAGACTCTGATATAGAGCCAAAGGAACACACACGTACAAAATCACCTGCCACATGGGGCCGTTCAGGGAAAATTCACGAAATTGTTCATCCTTCTTAGATAATGCTGCTTTCATCTTCTCTTATCCTCATTTCTTTTTTGTCCACGTACACAGGTTTACTGTGAAGCAATAATATGGTATAATAAAAATAAATTAAATTCTACGGTTTTTATGAGGATTATAAGCATAATTACAGATATTTTGACATCTTCCGCATCGCCCCAGTGCGATCCTCGCGGAGCGTTTTTGTTGCATAGGACGCACTTTCCTATGGAACACGAAAGGAGCCGCCATGCCAGAAGGTACCTTACGAGACAAGGTGGACAGCTTCCTGATCAACCGGATCAGGCGTTCCTCCGATTTTGATATGGGACAGTCTCACTACCACCCTTATTACGAGCTTTACTACCTGCTTTCCGGAAAATGCCGGATGTTTATCAATCACACCATCTATTACGTTTCGCCGGGGGATATCATCCTGATCCCGCCATCCCTCCTTCATAAGGCTGTTTACGGCAGCTCACGGGCGGCTGAACGTTATAATGTCAGCTTTACCGCCCCTTATATTTCATTTTTTCAGGAAAATACTGCCCCTAATACCCTCTCACAGCTGTTTGATCAGCACAAGCTGTCCATACCGCCCTCCCATCAGCCTCACATCGAAGAGCTGTTTGCAAGGCTGACACGGGAATTTCACAGCTCGGATGCCTATTCCGCTATCCAGTGCAAAAGCGGTCTTACCCAGCTCCTGGTTTCCCTCTGCCGCTGCTGGCAGCAGAGCCAAAGCCTTATGTCACAGGTTCCCCAGCAGCTGGAACAGGGGGATGAAGCCATACAGGCGGCTGCCCATTATATTTACCAGTGCCACCAGGAACCCTTGACGCTGGAATCAGCTGCAGAGGTGGCACATATGAGCCCTACCTATTTTTCCAGGAAATTTAAGCATGTAACCGGATTTGGCTTTAAAGAATACCTGACTCATGTACGGATTCAGAATGGCGCCAGGCTTCTTGCCGATACCAGCCTGTCCGTAACGGAGGTGGCGCTGGCCTGCGGCTTTTCTGACGGGAATTACTTCGGAGATGCTTTTAAAAAAGCAAAAGGAATGTCCCCTAATCAATTTCGGAAAGCACAGAAGATGGTGTAGCTGTTTCTGTCAGATCCCTTTTCCCTGGGAAGCAGCCAGGTTTCTCACATATCAGCCCCGAACCCATTTAGAAATCCTCCAGATTCAGCATAATTTTATGGTATCCCAGCCCCTTTAAATACTCCACGATTTCCATTCGGCATGCGATAATCTGAGATACGGCCCGCTCCTCTGCCATGATCTGCACCTCACTGCCGTACACCATCAGCCGCACATCCCGGAAATTCATGGAATGCAGATAATGTTCCGCCTGCTCCACCTGCTGTATTTTCTCTCGGGTCAGAATGGTTTTTTCCGGGAAGCGAGTGGCAAAACAAATCCCATGGGAAGAAGCCGGCAGCAAAATTCCCAGTTCCCTGGCCAGCCGCCTCCGCTCCGTACTGGAAAAGCCAAGTTCTGCCAGCGGCGCTTTTATCTGAAACTCCTCAAGCAGGGATTGCACCATGGGATCATCACAGCCTTCTATGCTCACTCCGCACAGGATTGTCTCCACTCCCAGGGCATGGCACAGCCGCTGGATCTTTTGAAAGAGATAGCGCCTGCAATGATAGCATCGGTCTGATGCATTCTTTCGGACGCCTCCATAATTCAGCTCATCTATTTCAAAGATGTAATGGTCAATGCCAAGTGCCGCAGCCTCCTTCTTAGCCCTCTCCGCCTCTGCCCTTGAGCGCAGATGCCCATTAGCCGTAATAGCCACAAAACTGCTGCCCAGCTCCTTTGGCAGTTTAGCCGCCGCATTCAGCAAGATACGGCTGCCCAACTCTCCGGTAAACGCAATAGCGGTCCTTCTGTCAGCATACGACTTCATTTTGCGGCTTAACGTATCATACACCCAGGTATGGCCATATAGCAGCTTCGAGGTCTGCTCTGTCCAAACAGTCAATCTGGTTTCCGGCGGACAATGAAGCCAGCCATCCAGCAGTGTTTCCGGAGCACATGAAAAGCTGTCCCTCCCCTCTTCCTTCCTCTCCGATGATTTCCCTGATTTCTTCCCTGACTGCCCGTTGAAACCGTTTCCCTGCCGCTTTTCTGTTTTTTCCTTTAATTCCACTCTCAATCATCCGCCCTTCTCCGATTCTGCAGCCTGGGCATTCCCAATCTCCGCAAAGCGCCTGCCTGCCCCTCTGCAGTTTAAACCTATTTCAAACAGCATAACAAGCATAACATCGGAAGTAAGCTATCGGTCAATAGAGTTATGAAATTTGCAAGAAAATGTAAGTCTTTCTCTATAATTGTAATAAAACAGTAAGAAAAAAAGCGCCGCAGTCAGATTTTTCGTCTGACTGCGGCGCCTGCTAATTGGCAATTAACTTGGTTTCTCTTTTAAAACCAGCTTTTAAAATTAGTCATCTTCGTCGATACTGTCTACAACATAATTGGTTACATGAACCTTCTGAGAATCCATATCTGTCACGGTACCGCTTCTCTTGATCTTACCGTTTCCATTGATCAGAACCTGGCTGCCTGCCGGAATCACCTCATCTTCATTCTGAGACTTTGTGGTATAAATAGCCTCATCCAGCGTTACAACCTGATAGGTGCTTCCATCGCCGTAATCGGTAATCAGCGCGCCGTCAGCTCCATAAACAGAACCGCTGATAATGGTATTTACATAAGCCTGACCATTCTTCTTGAAGTAGTAGGTCTTATCCTCTCCATCGATCTCGATGCTGACTCTGCGGTTTGTAACCATCTGGCCCTCAGAAGAGCTGTGGTCATCATCCTCCTGGAAGTAATAGTAGCCGTTTAACTCAGTGCTTCCTCTCTTTACTCCGTCTAATAAGAATAAACCGCTTCTCATTCTGCCCTTGGTATCGAAGATATAAGTCTTATTGCGGATGGAACGAGCCTTTAATCCGTTAAACTCTGCATCGTCGTCTGTAACTTCCTCGCCGTATCCGTCGCCTACCTCGGCTACCTCAGGACGGCCCTTGCTGTCTAAGTAGAACCAGTATGCGTCCTCATCGTAATCATCATAATCGGTATTTGCATAAGCCCAGATCCAGTTTCTCTCTCTGCCGCCGTTGTCCTCCTGATGATATGCTGCGTCGCTGGAGGTAGAGGTACCGCCGGCATTTAAGTTGCTGCCGCTTGCATCCTTGTATACCCACAGGTCTAACATGATACCGTTGGAATCAAAGCTGTACCATCTGCCGCCGATCTGATTGGTAGAATTTCTTCTTGCCTTGCCGTTGGAACGGAAATAGAACCACTCTTCGTCATCATATGGCTCACCGTCATCGTCTCCGCCGTCAAACAGCTCGTCATCGGTATCCAGCTGCTGCCAGCCGGTTCTAGCCCATCCTTCGTTCTCTTCGCCCAGGTAATAGAGATTATCATCCCATTCCTGCCAGCCGGTTAACATAATGCCGTCGCCATTAAAAATGAAATATCCAGTCTGTCCATCGCCATAGGAAAGACGCTTGATTTCGCCCTCTCCCTCATCGTATCCCAGCGCCCGGCCGTTGTTGTCAAAATAATACCAAACGGTGCTGACATCATCATCATCTAACAGATCATCATTGTCCATGGATACCCATGCGTTGGATACTCTTACACCATTTTCATCTACATAGTACAGATTATCACCGGTTTCAATTACCAGATCCTTTGCCATGTAGCCGTCCTCATCCAGATAATACCACTGGTTGTTGGACTTTCTCCACTCGTCAGTAACCTTGTCACCGTTTCTATCTAAGTATACCCACTCGCCGTCTTCCTGATCCCAGTGTGGGGTCTCTGCGAAAGAGGTCATGGATGCACCGATAGCTAACAGAGCTGCTGCAGAAAGAACTGCAACTAATTTAGTCTGCTTTCTCATAATGAATGCACTCTCCTTTTTTCTTTTTGAAATTCTTTTGAAATTCCTTAAAACATTACCAGGTCATTATACTTCCAATATTTGAAATTATCGGAAGTTGAGCCATAATTCAGGTGCAATTTTAATAATTTTTATATTATTTTTCTTTTTTTATAGGGAGAATGTATTGACTTTCTGAGAATGACTTTTTATATTGTGAATAACTGAATCAACCGCCACTTGCAATTAAAGACGTATTTTTAGTCAAAATCTATATAGAAAAATTGATTATCTTTTCAAAAGTTCTTATATGCCGTTATAGCCTGTGTTTACAGGCTTTTGCGGCATTTTTCTTTACGGAAGATGTTCTTAAAAGTTCTCATTTCCCCTCATGTTTCCCCATTCAAAAGTAGTAAGTTGAGTAGTAAAACCTCATTTACTACTATGCAATCAGCCGTTCCATTTCAGCCATTGCGTTATCCGGCGTAGCGTGTGCGTAGTAGTTCAGCGTCATATTGATGTTGGAATGTCCCATGATATACTGTAATG
>JAUNOF010000244.1 GCA_030537215.1 Lachnospiraceae bacterium | reverse complement strand
TTCGCTTATCTGGCAGGAAAGGCAGGGAAGAAATGTCTGGTGGTGGAGAAGCGGAATCACATGGGCGGAAACATCTACTGTGAGGATGTGGAAGGGATCCATGTGCACAAGTATGGCGCTCACATCTTCCACACCAGCAGCCGAGAGGTATGGGACTTTGTAAACAGTCTGGCGGAGTTTAACCGCTATACCAACAGCCCAGTGGCCAATTATCACGGTGAGATGTACAATATGCCTTTTAATATGAATACCTTCAGTAAAATGTGGGGCGTGTCCACACCAGCTCAGGCTAAGGCAAAGATCGAGGAACAGAGAAGGGGCGTTACCGGAGAGCCGCGGAACCTGGAGGAGCAGGCCATCAGCCTGGTGGGAACGGATATTTACCAGAAACTGGTAAAGGGCTATACGGAGAAGCAGTGGGGGCGGGATTGTAAGGAGCTTCCTGCCTTTATCATCAAGCGGCTTCCTGTGCGGTACACCTATGACAACAACTATTTTAACGATCTGTATCAGGGAATCCCCATCGGCGGCTACAATGTGATCATTGAGAAGCTGTTTGCAGGCTGTGATGTGGAGACTGGCGTGGATTATCTGGAAAAGAAGGAATACTACGACAGCCTTGGGGAACGGATCGTGTATACTGGAACCATCGATGCTTACTTCCGCTATCAGTTTGGAAAGCTGGAATACCGGAGCCTGCGTTTTGAGTCGGAGCTTCTGGAGGAAGAGAATCATCAGGGTGTGGCTGTGGTGAATTACACAGACCGGGAAACGCCCTACACCAGAGTGATCGAGCACAAGCATTTTGAGTTCGGCACTCAGCCGAAGACGGTAATCACCAGAGAATATCCGGTGACCTGGAGCGAGGGAATGGAGCCCTACTATCCGGTGAATGACGAGAAAAACCAGGCGCTGTATCAGAAATATGCAAAGCTGGCGGCGGAAGAGAAGCAGGTGCTGTTCGGCGGACGATTAGGCGAGTATAAATATTACGACATGGATAAGGTGATCGAGTCTGCGCTGAAGGCGGCCAGGGCGGAGCTTGGATAAGGTTGTTTTGCAGGCACAGGAAGCTCCGTGCCGGAATGGAGGAGAAGATGAATGTAGTTTATGCTTCCAATGATCATTATGCCAGACACCTGGCAGTCTCCATGTATTCTCTGTTTGACCACAATCAGGTGATGGAGCGGATCCGGGTGTTTGTGCTGGCCGTGGATTTAAGTGAGGAAAGCCAGAAGCGGCTGCAGACGATTGCAGATCACTTTGACCGGGAACTGGTCATCATTCCCATGGGAGATCTGAAGGCCAGATTTCCTTATCCGGTGGACACCGGCGGGTTTGATATCAGCGCTATGGGACGGCTGTTTGTGGGGACGGCCCTTCCTCAGGAGGTGGAGCGGGTTCTTTATCTGGACTGCGATACGGTGGTGCTGGCATCTCTTAGAAGGCTGTGGGAGATGAACCTTGGAGGGAAACTTCTGGGAGCGATAATGGAGCCCACAATCTATGCCCAGGTAAAGGAATCCATTGGACTGGCGCCGGAGGAGCCTTATTTTAATTCCGGCGTTCTTTTGATTGATGTGAAGCGCTGGCGGGAGGAGGAGGCAGAGCGCCGCCTGGTGGAATTTTACGGAGCCATGGGGGGAAAGACCTTTGCCTGTGACCAGGATACCTTAAATGGGGCCTTACGGGGACAGATCCGGAGCATTTCTCCAAGATACAACTTTTTTACCAATTACCGGTATTTTCATTACCGGGATCTTGCAGGACAGTCTCCGGCCTACCGGGCAGTCCCCAGGGATCTGTTTATCCGGGCAAAGAGGCATCCGGCAATTCTTCACTATGCAGGAGATGAGCGTCCCTGGAAGGCAGGAAATCTGGGGCATTACCGGAGGGCCTATGAGCAGTATCTTTCTCTGACGCCGTGGAACGGAACGCCCAAGGAGGATGGAGGAATCAGGCAGAGGGCCTATCTGTTTGCGTACCATATGATGGACTATCTGACCTGGGTCTGCCCGCCTGCCAGACGGGCCATCAGCAGAGGGCTGGGGATGAAGGCAGTGGAAAGCCGGGCTGCCGGAAGGCGGCAGGAGACTGCGGAGGAAGCAAATTAATCAGGAGGAAAGTTGAGTAATCAAATATATTAAAAAACGTGATAAAATGTGTTGAAATATGCTCAAAGAAGAGGATTCGTTATGAACACATCAAATATCACGAATTACAAGCCAAAAGATTTTGCTGAACTGTTAGGCGTATCTGTCAAGACGTTGCAACGTTGGGACAGAGAAGGAATTTTAAAAGCAAACCGTACTCCAACTGATAGGCGTTATTA
>JAUNOF010000090.1:10678-12981 GCA_030537215.1 Lachnospiraceae bacterium | reverse complement strand
ATCTACTTAGATGGTGACAGCCAGCATCTGATCAAGCAGATGGATTTCTTATTTCCGGACGAAAGCGAAGGCTCCGTCTTCATCGTGTCGAAGGTGGATGATTTCCTTCCGGAAGTCAAATCCATGGTTACGGAAATGTTTGTGGCCGGCATCTCCATCCTGATCGCCGCCGGCATGCTTCTTACTATGTGGATCTACCGCTCCATCCTAAAGCCCTTGAGCAGGCTTCAGGAAGCAACCAAGCAGATTCGGGACGGTAATCTGGATTTTACCCTGGAAGTGGACAGTGACGATGAGATCGGCCGCCTCTGCCAGGATTTTGAGGAAATGCGCATCCGGCTTAAGGAATCGGGAGAAGAAAAGGTACAATACGACAGGGAAAGCAAGGAACTGATCAGCAATATCGCTCATGACTTAAAGACGCCGATTACCGCCATCAAGGGCTACGCGGAAGGCATTATGGATGGCGTTGCGTCCTCGCCGGAGCGTCTGGATAAATACATTCGGACCATTTACAACAAGGCCAATGACATGGACCGGTTGATCGACGAGCTGACCTTTTATTCCAAGATCGACACCAATAAGATCCCTTACACCTACAGCAAGATCAATGTGTCTCAGTATTTTAAGGACTGCATTGATGAGGTGGGCCTGGATATGGAAGCCAAGGGCATCGAGCTTGGCTACTTTAACTACGTGGACGAGGATGTTGTGGTCATTGCGGATGCTGAGCAGATGAAACGTGTGATCAACAACATCATTGGAAATTCCGTAAAATATCTGGACAAAAAGAAAGGCATCATCAACATCCGCATTAAGGATGTAGGTGATTTCATCGAAGTAGAGATCGAGGACAATGGCCGCGGCATCGCCGCCAAGGATCTGCCGAATATCTTTGACCGGTTCTACCGTGCAGATTCCTCCCGCAATTCTTCCAAGGGCGGAAGCGGCATCGGCCTGTCCATTGTAAGAAAGATTATAGAGGATCATGGCGGACGGATCTGGGCTACCAGCAAGGAAGGAATCGGCACAGAGATCCACTTTGTCCTTAGAAAATATCAGGAGGTTATACAGGAATGAGCAGAATACTCATCATAGAAGACGAAGAGACCATTGCGGAGCTGGAGAAAGATTATCTGGAGCTGAGCGGCTTTGAGGTGGAAATTGAAAATGACGGATCTGTGGGGCTGGAACGTTCCCTGAAGGAGGATTTTGATTTGTTTATTCTGGATCTGATGCTTCCCGGAACAGACGGCTTTGAGATCTGCCGCCGCATCCGGGAGGTAAAAAATATCCCCATCCTGATGGTTTCCGCAAAAAAGGAAGATATCGATAAGATCCGTGGATTAGGATTAGGCGCTGATGACTACATCACAAAGCCCTTCAGCCCCAGCGAGCTGGTTGCCCGGGTGAAGGCCCACTTAGCCCGCTACGAGCGGCTGATCGGCAGCGGCATGCCGGCCAACGATGTGATCGAAATCCGGGGCTTAAAGATCGATAAGACCGCCCGCCGGGTGTGGATCAACGGCGAGGAAAAGAATTTCACCACCAAGGAATTCGACCTTCTCACCTTCCTGGCCCAGAACCCAAACCATGTATTTACCAAGGAGGAATTGTTCTCCAAAATCTGGGATATGGAATCCATCGGAGATATCGCTACGGTAACGGTGCATATTAAAAAGATCCGTGAAAAAATCGAATTCAACACGGCCAAGCCCCAGTATATCGAGACGATCTGGGGCGTTGGCTACCGCTTTAAGGTTTAACTAACAAAACAGTGCAGGCTCCCCCCCTCAAGGAACCTGCACTTTGTAATTATACTCCCCTTGCCCCGCTTCTTCTTTTGGACAACAGAAGCCCGGGACTTTTTCATTTTTAAGATAACTGCTCCAGAACCCAGTTCACATCATTTGTGGTCTTTAAGGTTTCCAGTCGTTCCGGATCCTCCAGAAGCGTACAGAGCTTGCTTAAAAGCTCCAGATGCTCATCACCGATACCGGCGATACCGAACACAAGCTGTGCCTTCTCTGCTCCGAAGTCAACGCCCTCCGGATACTGCAGGAACACGATACCAGTCTTCTTTACCGTACCCTTGGCCTGGGTGGTTCCGTGTGGAATGGCAACGCCCATGCCGATGTAAGTGGAAACCAGCTTTTCACGGTCCTGCATGGCAGTTACATAAGTCCCATCTACATATCCCAGCTTTTCTAACAGCTCGCCAGCCGCCTGGATGGCCTCCTCCTTGGTAACCGGAGTCTGACCCAGCTTAATTCCATCTGCGATGATCACCTGCTTCTTCACCG
>JAUNOF010000090.1:4192-10578 GCA_030537215.1 Lachnospiraceae bacterium | reverse complement strand
GGAGATCAGCACGCCTGCGATCACCTTGATCATATCAGAACCTGGGGTCATCATCAGATAAGCAATGATAGAACCAGGAGATGCCGGGCCTACCAGGCCGCAGCCGGTCATATTAAACCAGAAGATTGCTGCCACATTTCCGATGATGGGAGCGATAATTACCAGCGGATTCATCAGGATATATGGGAAATAAATCTCATGAATACCGCCCAGCAGATGAATAATCACTGCGCCAGGCGCAGAATCCTTGGTTGCTTTGTCCTTGCAGAAGAACATGTACGCCAGCAGAACGCCAAGACCTGGACCTGGGTTGGGCTCCAGCATATACATGATGGATTTTCCGGTCTCTGCTGCCTGAGCGGTAGCGATCGGAGTAAAAATACCGTGGTTGATGGCATTGTTTAAAAACAGCACCTTTGCCGGTTCAATGAACACAGCTACCAGCGGCAGAAGGCTGTTCTGCACCAGAATATTCACGCCGGCAGACAGGATTGCCAGAATACCGCTCATAACCGGTCCGATCACCACATAGCCCAGCATAGCCAGAACCATACCGATGATGCCTACAGAAAAGTTATTGATCAGCATCTCAAAGCCAGCCGGCATATGGCCGTCCATGGCATCATCAAATTTTTTAATGCACCAGCCCGCTAACGGTCCCATCACCATAGCCGCCATCAGCATGGTAATGCTGGTATTGCTCATAATAGCGCCGATTACTGCAATAGAAGCAGCTACACGGCCCCGGTCGCCGCCGATCATGCGGCCGCCGGTAGAAGCAATCAGCACCGGAATCAGATAGGTCAGCATGGGGCCGACCATGCTGTTGAAGCCTTCATTGGGCATCCAGCCGGTGTCGATGAACAGTGCAGCAAGGAAGCCGAAGGCGATCAGTGCGCCGATGTTGGGCATTACCATTGCTGACAGAAATTTACCAAAACGTTGTACTTTATTTTTCACAAGAGCCCCTCCTTGATTCCATTATTACAGCCCCGTATTCTTATACGCAGCAGCAGGCAATCAATGGAGAACTGGTCACTGCCTAAAAACGGCAGCCTGCATATATCAATGATTCCCAGAAGCGGCTATTTCGCAAAATGGCGCAGCTGTTTTGTACCTTCACAGCTACAAAACGGTAACATCATGCTTCCTGCATATGGCAAGAAATTCCTCTGGTAGCTTCCCGTCGGAAACTATGATGTCAATATCCTCCAGTCCGCCGATACGGAAACTGCTTTTCACTCCCACCTTGGAGGAATCCATCAGAGCAATCACCTGCTCCGACTGCCGGATGGCGGTTTGCTTCAGGATCGCCTCATCATTGATACCGCAGGTAAAGCCTGCGGAAAGCTGAAAGCCCGTAATTCCCAAAAAGGCCTGATGAAAATTTACCCGTTCCAGCTCCTTAATAGCAGAAAAGCCAAATACGCTCTGGCTGTAGCGGTTTAATTTGCCCCCGGGAAGCATGACGATGGGATGAGACAGATTCGCCAGCTCCGTGGCGCAGCTTAAGCCAGTGGTATAGATCAGGTTGGACTGATCCGGAAACTGACGGGCAAACATGGTTGCCGTGCTTCCGGAATCCAGAAAAATTGTGGTATCCGGATGCAGCAGCGTCAGCGCTTTTTCTGCAATTTTCTGCTTTTCAGGGATATTCCGGACTGATTTCCGATTCAGAAAATCATCCGTGCCGATGATGACCTGCACCGATTTTGCGCCTCCGTGGACGCGCAGGATCCTCCTGGCTTCATCCAAAAGCTTTAAATCGGTGCGCAGCGTCATCTCTGATACATTGGGAAATGCATCTTTGATCTGGGAAAAACTAACGGTTCCTCTTTCATTGATCAGTTCAACAATCGCATTTCTGCGCGTTTCCATTGAATCCATATAGTGTCCTCCAGTCTGTGCCGAGACAGACTGGAGCCTATCTCAACACGTTCTATTCATTAATAAAATTAGCAAGCAGGTACTCTTCTGCTTCCGGACACCATAATCCAAGGTGTGCATCTACAATATCAGCCAGAGCGACCAGACGTGGATCGTTCTCTGCCTCGCCCTTTGCACGCAGGTCAGTCAGTGCAGTTAACGGCATGCTCAGATGGGTATAGATCAGCTTTTTGCCGCCTGGGATCTTAGGCAGATTCAGTGTAGTTTCTGCCACAGCATCCAGACCGCCGATGTGAGTTACCATAACAGCCGGATTGATGCGCTTTGCAGCAGTCAGCTCCAGGGACTCGATCATATCATCCGTATTTCCGCCGGTGGTACCCATTACATGAGTAGAATTGTAGTGTACATCATAGAAGTTCATGGTTGCGCTGAACTTGTTGTCAGTAGGACCAGCAAAGAAATTCAGACAGCCGTCACGGCCCAGAATATCGCTGGACTGCTTTACAACAGCAGCTACCGGAGCGTAGCAAAGCACATCATCATAGCCGGTTCCGCCGGAAATTCTCATTAATTCTGCTACCGGATCTTCAAAGTTTCCAGTATTCACAAAATGCAGCTCAATGCCCTCTTTCTCAGCGATCTCTGCCGGCGGGAACAGCATAGCAGCGCGGTCCAGACGCTCCTGATTTAAGTCGGTTACAACCACCATAGACGGACGGACATCACGATGCAGCGCATAGGTGAGCGCGCCCAGTCCCATTGGGCCTGCACCAGCCATAATCGCCAGCTTGCCGCCCTCTTTAATACCCATCTGGTGTGTATAAACACCCATCTGAGTATGGTATGCAGCGTTAAATGCACCAATGCTGCAGGACATCGGCTCAGCCAGAGATGCCTCGTAGTAAGCGCGGCCCTTGTACTCTAACAGGCAGCCTAATTCCATAACCTCAGCCGGAATTACGCAGTAGGTGGTATCTCCGCCGAAGAACTCATAAGAATATCCTGGGCTCCACATGGTTCCCTTGTAGTTTAATGCTGGCTGCAGGGTAAATTTCATGCCTGGCTTAAAGGTCTCCTGGTGATTCTTTCCTACCTTAACAATATCGCCGGCAAACTCATGACCCATAATAGCCGGATGCTCTGCCACATCATCATGAACACGCTTGTGAGCCGCACCGAGAATGGCACATT
This sequence comes from Lachnospiraceae bacterium, assembly GCA_030537215.1. Classification (GTDB taxonomy): domain Bacteria; phylum Bacillota; class Clostridia; order Lachnospirales; family Lachnospiraceae; genus Caccovicinus. Next base: position 7,497 of record JAUNOF010000090.1, on the reverse strand, counting down.
TGTATGTAGACATGCAGATACTGTCTGATACCACCTTTACCAGGATCTCATCATCTGTAATCTCCGGAAGTTCGAATTCCTCAAGTCTTAAATCATTTGCTCCATGAAGTCTAACGCCTCTTGCTTTCATAGTGAAACTCCTTTCTCCATTATAATTTGAAATATGTTTATTCGCAACGATTAACTTTCTTTTATAACAACAATCTCAACTGCTCTGTTACTGTTCACATGCGTTCACAGCATCGGGCAAAAATCCTCTTAAATCCTACAGTCTGTGAAACACAACCTTGGAGATCAGCCCCTCAATCACATCGTATTCAGCGGCCTGGGTTCCGCTGCACATTACATTCGCCGCACCGGTAGCGGTAGAAAGACGAACCGTCTCCTCAAGGCTCATGCCGGACTCCTCCGCAACGGCCAGAGAAGCCACAACGCTGTCTCCGGCGCCTACCGTACTTCCTACCGGAACCTTCAGGCCCTCTGCATAAACGGTTTCCTCTGCTGTTACATACAGCGCGCCTGCGCCGCCCATGGAAACCACGATCTTTGCGATTCCGTGCTTTTCCATCAAACTGCGTGCTGCCTTCTCCAGATCCTCCGGAGTTTCCAGTGTCTGACCTAATAATCCGGAAAGCTCGTGATTATTGGGCTTGATCAGATATGGGGAAGCTTCAATACCTGCTGCCAGCAGCGGTCCGTCTGCATCCAGAATCACCTTCGCGCCGGTCTCCTTACAGGCTTTCACCCAGGTACAGTAGGTATCCTTCGGAGCGCCTTTCGGCAGGCTTCCAGACAGGACTACGATATCTCCCGCAGTCAGCTTTTCCAGCAGCTCCTTTAAAAGCTTGTTTAAGATCTCCTCGGATACGGTCACTCCCGGCTCATTGATGTCGGTGTTGGTGTGATTCACCGGATCGATCACCTTTAAATTGGTGCGGGTCTCGCCTTCCACAAACTGAAAGCTGGTTTCCAATCCCATGGCCTCCAGAGCAGACTGGATTGCCCGGCCCGTATCTCCTCCCAGAATACCGGTTGCAACGCTTCTGCTTCCCAGCTTGCTGATTACCTTGGAGACATTAATACCCTTTCCTCCTGGATCGGTCCGCATAGTAGTAATACGGTTGACACTGTCAACTGTCAGAGACGGAATCTCAACGGTCTTATCCAGAGCCGGATTCAATGTTACCGTGTAAATCATGTTAATCTCCCTTCTGACTTTTGTTTTAAAAGTCATTTCGTTTTCGTTTCAACGTCTTTAATCATATAATATCACAAAAACAACAATTGTCAACTGTTATTTCTAAATTTTTTTCACATTTTTTAGATTTTTTCTTTGTCAAAACTTTCGTTTCAAAAGTTACCTTTTTGTCAAGTGCAGCCAGCCGGCAAAGAGACATCGAACATTCAGCCAAATCATCCGCCCTAATAAAATCCCAAAAAACGACCCATTACATTGACATTCCTTCGTTTTTTTGATATTCTTTGTATGATTGCGCTGTTTTTTTCGACATATTTCGTATGTCATCTAATTCTTTGTATACGCATTCACAACAGTAAGAATAATAACATCAGAACATTTACGATTGAGATGGAGGTTAAGACCATGAACATTGCAAGTTTAGAGAAAACTTGCCGGGCAGTGCGCCGCGACATCATCAATTTAACTGCGGACGCTGCTTCCGGCCATCCAGGCGGTTCCTTGTCATCCGTAGAGATTATGGTTACTCTGTTCTTTGACAAGATGAACATCGACCCTGCTGATCCAAAGATGGAGAACCGTGACCGCTTCGTATTATCCAAGGGACATGCCGCTCCCTGTTACTACGGTGTTTTAGCGGAACGAGGTTTCTTTGGTAAGGAACAATTTAAGAGCTTCCGCCAAATTAACGGAATCCTCCAGGGACATCCAGATGTAAAGAAATGCCCGGGCGTGGATGCATCCACCGGTTCCTTAGGACAGGGCATCTCCATGGCAGTAGGTATGGCCTTAGGAGCCAGACTGGCTAAAAATGGCGCCAAGGTATACACGCTGTTAGGCGACGGCGAGCTGCAGGAGGGCCAGGTTTGGGAGGCTGCCATGGCGGCTGCCCACTATAAGCTGGATAATTTAACGGTTATCATCGATTATAATGGGCTTCAGATCGACGGCACCAATGATCAGGTTATGAGCCTTGGCAATATCAGCGACAAGTTCACGGCTTTTGGCTTCCAGGTGATCGAGGTGGCAGACGGCAATAACTTACAGCAGATCAGCGATGCGCTGGACGTGGCCGTTACCGGCAAGCCGAAATGCATTCTGGCACACACGGTAAAGGGCAAGGGCGTATCCTACATGGAAAACCAGGTAGGCTGGCACGGCAAAGGCCCCAATGAGGAAGAACGTCAGATTGCGTTAAAGGAATTGGAGGATGAAGCATGAGCGAGAAGAAAGCGATTCGAGTTGCCTACGGCGAGGCATTAGCAGAGTTAGGAGAGGTAAATGACAAGATTGTGGCCCTTGACGCCGACTTATCCCACTCCACAATGACCTATAAATTTGCAGATAAATTCCCGGAGCGATTCTTCAATGCAGGAATCGCAGAGGCTAACATGGTGGATATGGCAGTAGGTCTGGCTTCCATGGGATATATTCCATTTGTCAGCACTTTTGCCATCTTCGGCACCGGCCGCGCCTACGACCAGGTGCGAAACGGCTGTGCCTACGGCGGCTTTAATGTAAAATTCGCCATGTCCCACGCAGGCGTAACCCTGGGCGAGGACGGCGGCACCCATCAGGCCATCGAGGATATCGCCCTGATGCGTGTCATTCCGGATATGACCGTTATCGTTCCCTGCGATGCCAATGAGACCAAGCGCGCGGTAAAGGCAATGACCGAAATGCAGGGTCCCGCTTACCTGCGCATGGCCCGTATGCCATCCCCGGTTCTGGATATGGACATGCCTTTTGAGATCGGCAAGGCTAATGTACTCCGCGAGGGAACGGATGCCGTTATCTTCGCCTGCGGAATCATGGTGGATGCAGCTCTCCAGGCGGCTGACGCTTTACAGGCTGAGAGCCTTCATGCCGCTGTGGTAAATATCCACACCATCAAGCCTCTGGATGAAGAAACCATCCTGACCTACGCAAAGAAGTGCAAAAAGGTAGTGACCGCAGAGGAACATTCTGTGATCGGCGGCTTAGGCGATGCGGTAGCCTCTGCATTATTAGGAAATGGTGATTTCAAGTTTAAGAAAATCGGTGTTCAGGACCGCTTCGGCCAGTCCGGAAAGCCCTTCGACCTGCTGGCTGAGTATAATCTGACTCC
>JAUNOF010000090.1:2271-4092 GCA_030537215.1 Lachnospiraceae bacterium | reverse complement strand
CTCTCAGTCCCATTCCTCCACCGGAAGGAGGAAGTGGTTATTGTCCTGCAGACTATCCTTCAGCATAGCCTTGATTTCCTGGAAGGAATTGCTGTCCGGCAGATACCGGGCCCAGCTCTGATATCCCTCTGACCGCTCTGCCGCCTGCCGGCTGATGGGAATCCCGGCACAGTAATCTGCATAGATTTCCGCATACAGCTCCGCCATCTCCACAGCCGTCTCCTCTGGTACCCGGACGGTTTGATCCAGGATCTGATCCCGAATCAATTCCCGCACATACCGTCTCTGGTACGCTTCAAAATTCAGGAGATTTTCATCTGTCTGCCCGGACCGTTCTGCCCAGCCGCTTACATCCGTCTGCAGTGTCTCGTAAGCAAGAGTGCCGTCATCCGTCCAGGACAAGAGTCCATACTGGCAGGGCGGAATGCTGAGAGCATCGCTGACGATCTCGCAGATCCCGTACCCCTCTGCTCCCGGCTCTCTTTTGTGCTTCTGGATTCTCTGAAGGTGGAGATGGCCGCTGATATACAGCGGAACCTGATATTCCTCCAAAAGCTCCACTACCTCGCTGCTGTTCTCCAGCACGCACATCGTGGTAAACATTCGGCTCTCCTGCAGCAGATTGTGATGGCCGGACACCACCACCTGGATGCCAGCTGCTCTGGCAGCCTCCAGATTTTCCCGAATCCACAAAAGCGTCTCCTGCCGGACCGCTCCATCCACAATGTTCAGCGGTTCATACTGCGCCGTATCCAGAAGCATCAGCCATACCCTTTCTCTTAAAGGATACACATAGCTGAAGGATGCCCGGTCCCGGCTGATAGCCTGGTTCCACCCGAAATCTGCATAAATTTCAGTAAATTCTTCCAGAGATACGCTTTCCGTTTCCGTCTCTTCCTCTCCAAAGTACAGCCGTCCTCGATAATTATTAATGTCATGATTACCCGGGATGACCAGCGTCTGGATTCCAGCCTGATTCAGCCTCTCCAGCCTTTCGGCCAGCTCCAGATGATTGATCCTTTCCCCGTTAATGGTAATATCTCCTGTCAGCAGAAACGCATCCGGCTTCTGAGCAATCAGCTGGTCGATCAGAGCATCCAGTATCTGAGGCAGGTAGGCATTCACCTTGCCGTCCCCTTCTTTTACAAATTTTTCAAATGCTTTTCCGTAATCGGTAGTCTGCGCAGACTGATAATGCAGATCCGATGCAACAGCAAGGCGCGGCGGCTGCCTTACCGCATCAGAAGAGGAAGCCGGGCTCTCTCCCTCCGCCGCGGAGCATGCTCCGCCGTTATTTTCCCGTCCTGAGCTGTTATCCTTCTTCCCGGATTCCCCCCTCTCTTCTGCGGGACGATCCGCTTCTCCGGCAGAACCATCCGGCTCCCCGGCAGACCGATCCGGTTCCACGTCAGAACCATCCGGCTCCCCGGCGGAATCCTCCGGTTTGCTGACAGGATCAGTGATTTCTTCTGCCGCTGCACCAGGCTGTCCTTGTGCCTCCCCTTCCACGCCAGTATCTAAAATAAAAAGAATCCTTACGGCTGCCGCCAGAAAACAAATCAGCAGCACAGCCATGAGAATCCGGTATCGTCTCTTTTTCAATCATATCCTCTTTCCCGGAATTTCACTCTTTCCCAAAATTCCGCTCGTTTCCATAGTACCTGACATAACAGCAGGAAAACGCAGCAAAAGTCCGTTGTCTCGTTCTCCTGCTGCGTCCCAAATCTTTTTTACCGATCTATTCATAGAAAATTAATCAATAATTCCCAGCGCCTTCATGGCGTAAGCCACTCCATCCTCCTCTACCGTTCTGGTGATAAA
>JAUNOF010000090.1:0-2171 GCA_030537215.1 Lachnospiraceae bacterium | reverse complement strand
GTCACACAGCAGAATTTATCAAAATCATAATTGTCATCTTCAATACAATAAGGGGAAGCCGCTCCTTCTTTTCCAATGTTTTCCCGCATCTGCTCCAGCCTGGGGCTTCCGGAGAGATCCTTGAAGAAATGGCATCCGCCCTTTCCCTCCAGGATTCCCTGAATCCTATGTACCTTAAGCGCCTGCTTAATGGCAATGCCCTGCTCATGAGGAATTTTCCTGGCATACAGCTCCTGATCTCCCAAGACAATATAGGTTCCGCAGCCGCACAGATATCCGTCCACCTGGATCAGCTTCCGGATGGGATCCAGAAGCTTTGATACCCGGCCGGAATTGATAAATACCAGATGGCCCTGCCTTCTGGCCGCCTCCACCGCTTTTACGGCGCTCTCCGGCACCTGTTTGGTGATCTCGCTGAGCAGGGTGCCGTCTACATCAAAAAACAGCGCTTTCCTACTGCTCATCCTGTTCATCTCCCCGAAAGACAATGGTTCCTGTCTCTTCATCCATGCTGTCCACAATAGCCAGGGATTCGATCCGGATCCCTTTGAAGCGAAGGGCATCTCCGCCTACCTGGAAGCCCTTCTCGATCACGATTCCAGCTCCCACCAGCTCAGCGCCGGAATCCTCTACCAGCTGAACCAGGCCCTCCAGAGCTTTTCCATTGGCAAGAAAATCATCGATCAGCAGCACTTTATCGCCCTTTCCCAGAAATTTCTTTGACACAATAATGTCATAAATCCTTCCATGGGTAAAGGACTCCACCTTTGTGGTATAAACCTCACCGGCAATATTCTTGGTCTGGGTCTTCTTCGCAAATACCACAGGCACATCAAAGCTCTGGGCTACCACACAGGCAATCCCGATGCCGGATGCCTCGATGGTCAGGATTTTATTCACCTCTGCATCTGCGAAACGCCGCTTAAACTCCCGTCCGATCGCCTCAAATAACTTAATATCCATCTGATGATTTAAAAAACTGTCTACCTTTAATACATTCCCTGCCTTAACGATTCCGTCTCTGCGGATCCTGTCCTTCAGCTCTTTCATGAATTTTCTCCTTTGCCCTCTATCCTACCTACTCTTCTACGATTTTTGCATTTTCAACCAGGAAATTCATAACCATAATGTTCCGGGCTGCCTCATCCAGCGCTTCCTGTCCATAAGTCTGAACCAGCTCATCCGGACTGTCAAGTCCATAAATAGCAGCCACGTCCATCCTGGCATCATCATCCACTTCCAGGTTCTCCTGTGCAGCAATCTCCTTTGTCACCAGGCTGATCTTAATGCTGTTCTCAATATCCGAACGCATATAATCCTTAAATCCATCCTCATCCATGCCAAACATAGATGCATAATCACTGAGACTCATACTGCTCTGATCCAAAGCCAGCTGCATCTGTGCCAGCTGCTGCTCCAGTTCGGCATCCACCTGGGCATCCAGCCCCTCGAAGCTGCTTGCTGCGATCACCTGATCCATCACATCACTCTGCTTCTGATATTCTGCGCTCTCCCTGGCGTTCTCCTCCAGCATGGTCCGGATCTCTGCCCGATACTCCTCCACGGTCTTGCTGGTCTGGGAAATCCGTTGTACAAACGCATCATCCAGCACCGCATCCTTCTTCTCCTTGATGGCATTTACCGTAACGTCAAACACCACATCCTGACCAGCTAACTCAGTACTGCTGTAGTTCTCCGGGAATGTCAGGTTCAGACTCAGCTCATCTCCCACATTCGCACCGATCAGCCCATCCTCAAAGCCATCGATAAAGGTTCCGGACCCTAACTCCAGATCATAGCCCTCTGCAGTACCTCCTGCAAACGCCTCTCCGTCCTTCATGCCAACATAGTCGATATTCACCACATCGCCTTCCTCGGCAGCCCGGTCCGTTACCTCAACCTCTTCCGGATTACTGTCCAGGACATAGCTGATCTGGTTCTCCACCTGCTCATCTGTCACGGTGGTATCCGCCTCTGCGATCTCCAGCCCCTTATACTCACCCAGAGTTACCTTGCCCTCCGGCACCTCCTCCTGCGCCTGAGCCGCCGTAGTTTCAGCCACAGTCGTCTCCTGAACATCCTTCTTCCCGCACCCGGCAGCCAAAGCCGCCGCTGCCACGGTACATAAACATAATTTCGTAAATTTTCTCATCACTTCAATTCCTTTTCTC
>JAUNOF010000243.1 GCA_030537215.1 Lachnospiraceae bacterium | reverse complement strand
AAAAAATACAATAATCAGCATAAAAACAAAAAAAGTAATAGCATTTCATGTAAAATCCTTGTAAAATCTATGTAAAAAGGTTTTTCCTCTTTTATTAAATTTTACAGGTGGATTAGATAATGAATATTTTTAATGTAATTACGCTGTTTGGCGGACTGGCTATGTTTTTGTACGGAATGCGTTTGATGGGGGATGGTCTGAAGGCAAGTTCATCAGGAACCTTGAAGAAAGCTATGGAACGGGTCACCGGAACTCCGATTAAGGCATTTCTTCTGGGACTGCTGGTAACGGCAGTGGTTCAATCATCAACAGCTACCATCGTGCTTACCTCAGGCCTTGTAGGTGCAGGAATTATTTCGCTGCGGCAGTCATTAGGCGTTATTATTGGCGCCAATGTGGGAACTACGGTTACCGGACAGATTATCCGGCTTTTGGACCTAAATTCATCGGGAACTTCGTTTTTGCAGTTTTTAAAGCCGTCTACGCTGGCGCCTTTGGCTCTGATCATTGGTATCGTTATCATTATGGGAAAGAAGTCCAAGGAATCCAATACCATAGGACAGATTATTATTGGATTTGGCATTCTGTTTTCCGGACTTTTAAATATGACGGATGCAGTAGGTGTTTTGTCTGAGAGCGGGATCGTGGAACAGTTATTTTCCAGTCTGGGAAATAATCCGCTGATTGCCTATGCTGCTGGAGCAGGGGTTGCCTTCGTGCTCCAAAGTTCTTCTGCAACCATTGGAATTTTACAGGCTTTTTCCACCTCGGGGCAATTGACCTTTGGCGGGATCTATGCAGTGCTGGTGGGCATTTATCTGGGCGACTGCGTAACTACGGCTATCGTCTGCAACATAGGCGCGAAACCGGAAGCAAGGCGTGTAGGGGTTGTGAATATTTTATTTAACTTAAGTGAGTCCATTCTGATTTTGACGGTGGTGACGATCATCCATCATATGGGACTTCTGGATTCGATCTGGGAAAGCGCGATTCATTCCGGCGGGATTGCAAACACCAATACGATCTTTAATCTGTCATGTGCGATCCTGCTGCTTCCCTTTGTAGGAGTCTATGAAAGGATCAGTTACAGGATTGTGAAAGACGAGCCTGTTGTTGCGGGCAAATATGACGAGATGCTGGATGCGCTGAATCCGGTGTTTATCAGTACCCCGGCTCTGGCTTTTGGACGCTGCTATGAAGTACTTCTGGTGATGTGTCAGCTGGCGAGAACGAATATTAATCGTGCCTTTGACATGTTTACCCAGTATGATCCAAAGATGATGGAGCAGCTGAAGGAGGATGAGAATGATATCGATTGTATGGCGGATAAGGTGAGTAATTACCTGGTTCAGATTTCTGCCGAAATTAATTCTCATCACCATGTAGAGATCATGAATTATTACTATTCTGCGGTAACAGAGTTTGAGCGCCTGGGCGATCATGCCCTGAATATTGCAGAGATTGCAGTGGAATTGAATAAAAAGGACAATACATTTTCAAAATATGCATTATCTGAGCTGATCGTGCTTCGGGAATTGCTGGATACGATTTTAAATTATACGAATGAAGCCTTTAAGAAGCAGAACCTGGAGGCAGCACGTCAAATTGAACCGCTGGAAGAGGTGGTGGATGATATGGTGAATGTGTTAAAGGAAAATCATCTGGAACGGCTTCGCAGCGGAGTGTGCGGGGTTCTGAACGGCACAGAATTCTGCAATCTGCTTTCTGAGGCGGAACGGATTTCCGATGTCTGTTCTAATGTGGGAGTGGCAACCGTAGCAAGGGCAACCCCTGGGATCGAGCATCAGGTGCATGATTATATCTCTATGCTGCATTCCGGGCGGGATGAGAATTTTAACCGTGCTTATCAGGAAGCACATGACCGGTATTTTAGGCTTCTGCAGAGGAAGGTGTCATAAAACTTGTAAAAAACCAACAAAACTGCAGCGGATTGGAATTATGTTGCTGACGCAATCCGCCGCAGGCGAAGAATCCTGCTTCGGCAGGATTTTTTTATGCTGTGAGCTCCATTAACCTTCGTCCACGATATCCTGCAGGACCTGAATCAGGTCGTGGATGGTATAGAGCTGCACATCCCGTTCCAGGATCTGATTCTTCAGATTAATGGAAAGTTCCTCGAATTTTGGCCGGACGGCCGGAGAAATATAGGACATAGCTGCCTCCATTCTGCGTGCATGTGACGCATCAATCGTCAGGTTCGGGCGGAGAAAGGATAAAAAGCCGCCTTTCAGCGCCAGCATCAGTAGTAGGATGGCCAAAAACAGGAATTCGATGCGTAAAATTTGAAAATATTATGATTGTTTAGTATCCTGGTCTTGGGGGACGTGATGATCCTGGCGGACCCGGCCTGTGAGGCGGTCTTGGGGGGCCAGGCCTGTGAGGCGGCCCTGGGG
>JAUNOF010000089.1 GCA_030537215.1 Lachnospiraceae bacterium | reverse complement strand
ATTTTCCAGATATTCCTTCATCAGAAAATCCTCCAGCTCCTGGTTCGTGTAAGCAAGTATGGCCAGAGACTGCATCTGCTTTGCCGACAACATCTGTTTTTGTTCTAAAATTAATCCACTGTTCATTTCCATCGTCATCTCTCCGTTTTCTCCTGTATGCTTGTAAATGATAGGATCCTCCTGTCAGTATAGCATTTTTTACTCCATAGCAGAATAGGGTTATGAGTTTTTTTAACATAAAAAGATCTCGCTGCATAAGAGCCTGCCTTATACAGCGAGATCTGGAGGTTACTGCCAATTTATGTTTCTGTTGGGTTTATTTCGCTGGTTCTTTTGTTTACTTTAATGCGTTCAGCACATCATTCAGATCCAGTGTGGTGGTTCCATCCTCCAGCACGAAGCACGGGATGCCGATTCCGCCGTTTTCTCTTACAGCAGCGTACAGCGGATTATTCTCCCGCTGTGCCAGATATACCTTTAAATCCGGCAGGCTTGCAGATAAATTTTTAAATTCAATATCAGCCTTATTGGCAGCCAGCTGATTTAATGCATATAAGGTGTCTGGGCATAAGTGGCTTCCGATTACAGTTACTTTCATAGTGATATCCTCTCTTTCTTGCTGACAGCTGTTTACTTTTCTCACAGCTGCGTTTCTTAATTGATTTTTGCCTGCAGCCGGGAAGATTCCAGACAGCTGCAAATGGTTTTCTATCCTCTTTGGCGGTTTCCGCCCTCATCCAGCATGGCCTGCTGGTCCTTTATCACTTCCTCATAGAGGGCATAGCCGCCGGAAAGATTCTTTGTATTGGCTCCATGCTGTTCTAAAATGCACTGAGCCAGGTAGCCCCGAAGTCCGATCTGGCAGGTCAGATAAATATTCTTTGACAGATCGATTTCTCCCAGCCTCTGCCGCAGTTCATCCACCGGAATATTCACATATCCTGGAATGTGGCCGGCCTCATACTCCTCCGGCTTACGCACATCGATGCAAAGGGCATCTTCAGGGATCTTTGGAATATCTTCCAGGTAGTAAGGCTTCATCCGGTCCTTCAGCACATTTTCAATCACATAGCCTGCCATATTCACTGGATCCTTTGCCGAGGAAAATGGCGGAGCGTAGGACAGTTCTTCCTCCTGGAGCTCATAGCAGGTCTGACCAAAGCGGACTGCATTTGCCAGCAGGTCGATCCGCTTATCCACTCCGTCCCTTCCCACAATCTGTGCTCCCAGGATCCGGCCGTCTTCCGGCTGGAATAATGTTTTTATGTACATCTGGCTGCCCCCTGGATAATATCCGGCGTGGGAAGCGGATACGGTAAATACCTTGCGGTAGGGACGTCCCTGAGCCTTCAGGCTCTCCTCCTTCTCACCAGTGACGGCAACCGTTAAGTCAAAAAACTTCATAATGGAGGTTCCCTGGCTGCCCCGGTATGCTTTCCTTTCTCCAGTCAGATTATCGGCTACGATCCTTCCCTGCTTATTGGCCGGTGATGCCAGCGGGATCAGAACCAGTTCTCCGTTTACGATATGCCGGACAGAAACCGCATCCCCCAGAGCGTATACATCCTGGCAGGAGGTCTCCATATAGTCATTAACCAGAATCTCTCCCCACTTTCCAAGGGCAATGCCGCTGTCCTTTAAAAATCTGGTAGCAGGACGGACACCAATGCTTAAAATCACCATATCTGCCTTCACTGCAGTTCCATCTCCAAGGATCACTTCCCTGTTTCCCACCGCCTGACACATCTGGTTTAAATAGAGCCGGATTCCTCTCCCCCTGATCTCATTGTGGACCCGGTGGGCCATATCCAGATCAATGGGCGGCATCACATGGGCAGCGCCCTCGATCACCGATACCTGGATGCCCCGCTCCATCATATTCTCAGCAATCTCCAGCCCGATAAATCCGGCTCCGATCACAGCACAGGTCTCCGGATGCTTTGCCTCGATATAATCATAGATGGCATAAGAATCCTCCACATTCCGCAAGGTAAAGATACGGCTCTGGTTTTCCCGGATTCCTGCGACCGGCGGAACCACCGGCTCTGCTCCCGGCGAAAGAACCAGCTTGTCATAGGTCTCCTCATAAACCTTGGCATCGGTGCGGATCAAAACTGTTTTCCGCTGGGGATCCACCGAGATCACCTGGTGTCCGGTGCGGACATCTACCTGGAAGCGGCTGTGAAAGCTCTGGGGAGTCTGCAGCTGCAGCTTCTCCTTCTCCTGGATCACCTTTCCCACATAATAGGGCAGCCCGCAGTTTGCATAAGAAATATGGGGGCCTTTTTCTAACAGGATGATCTCTGCATGTTCATCTTTTCTGCGCAGCCGGGCTGCTGTTCCCGCGCCGCCGGCTACGCCGCCTACGATCACTACTTTCATAAAATCATGCTCCCTTTCCTGATTCAGTTACAGAAGTTCCCATGCAACTATTTTACCGCGATGGCCTCGATCTCGCATAAAACGCCTTTCGGCAGTGTCTTAACTGCTACGCAGCTTCTGGCCGGCTTGGAAATAAAATACTTTGCATATACCTCATTAAAGGCTCCGAAATCAGCCATATCTGCCAGAAAGCAGGTGGTCTTAAATACCTTCTCAAAACTGGTTCCTGCCGCCTTAAGGATCGCTCCCACATTTTTACAGCTCTGCTCTGCCTGCGCTTCGATGCCCTCCGGTACCTGACCGTCTGCCGGGTCAACCGGGATCTGGCCAGAGGTATATACCACTCCGTTTACCTCAAATCCCTGAGAATATGGTCCGATTGCGCCTGGTGCCTCTTTTGTTTCTAATACGTTCATATTTGTTTTTCCTTTCTCTTCCATAATTTTAGTTGATATTTGAATTTTCCTTGTAACCGCTTTCTGCTCCTGCATGCAGGCCTTTCCTTAGTTCTCCAGTTCTCCTGCTGCCAGCCGCTTTTCCAACCAGCCCTTTCCTTCTACCAGGCGAGTGATGATCATAGATGCAATGGTATCGCCGGATGCATTCAGGCAGGTGGCTGCCGGATCTACCAGGAAGCCAATAGTTGCAATCAGCGGGAACGCCTCTGCAGGGAAGCCAAACAGGCTGACAATCAGCATCTCGCCTACCAAACCGCCGCCCGGTGCGCCGGAGAGAACGAATGCACTTAAGATCGAAACCACAATGGCCATGGCGTAGGTATCCACGCCGGTAAAGGGCATCTGGAAGATTCCAAATAAAAATGCGATTTTGGTAATAGAGGACAGTACCGAACCGTCCATATGCATGGTAGCACCCATAGGAAGGACGATATTGCTGATATCCTCCGGAACGCCGATCTTTTTACATGCCTCCATATTGACCGGCAGGGTTGCCACAGAGCTTTGTGTGGCGAAGGCAGTTACGGCTGGATTAAAGATGTGTTTCAGCATCCGGCTGATTCCCAGCTTGCCGGCTGCAAAATAGCTGTACATCGGGAAAAATACCACCACATATACTGCACACATTGGATAGTAGATCAGCATGGTCCGGCCGTAATCACCGATCAGCTGCGGCCCGAACTCGCCTACCAGGTTGGCAAAATATGCGCCAAGTCCAATCGGAGCCAGCTTCATGATCATATCAACCATTTTCATGATAATGTCATTCAGATTATTCAGAAGCTTTCCTGCTGCGCTTTCCTGTCCTCCGCAGGCTGCCACAGCCAAACCGGACATAATAGCAAATACAATGATAGGAAGCATGTTGCTGCGGCTCATTAAGCCGGAGAAATCATTAACCGTCAGGGATCCTACGATCATGTCGCTGATATCAGCAGCACTTTCCATCTCAGCAGCTCCCATGGAAATGGTCGTATTAGCTGCCGGCGGCCACACATTTACCACCACCAGAACCAGTGCGGCGGCAAACATGCCGGTTACGATAAAGGTCAGCACCAGGCTTCCCAGTATCTTGCCCAGACGCTTCATGTTAACCATATTTCCAACGGCTGTGGTGATGGATACGAATACCATTGGAACCACGATGGTAAACATCAGATTCAAAAAGATCTGCCCCAGCGGCTCAAAAACAGAAGCCCGTTCTCCCATAACCAGTCCCAATACCGCTCCGATGATGATACCCCCTAATAAGATCAGCGGAAACCGATAGCTATCCCATATTTTTTTCTTGTCCATAACCTGTTCTCCTTTGCATTTCTATGATTTTCTAGTGTGCAACTGTTCCAATCCTTCCCGCCTAACCTAAGCTGTCCACTGCAGCACGCAGCTGCTCCAGTGCCTTCTCCAGCACGCTTCTCGGGCAGGCTGCATTTAACCGCATGTATCCGCTTAAGCTGCGTCCAAAGGTATTTCCTTCATTTAAGCCCAGCTTCGCCTTCTCAATCATAAAACGCCGCAACTCCTCATTGTTCATGTGAAGGTCCCGACAGTCCAGCCACACCAGATAGGTGGCGTCCGGGATATTTGGCTTGATCTTTGGAATATACTGTTCACAGTACTCCTTGATCAATTTGAAGTTTCCGGCCAGATATTCCAGAAGCTGCTCCAGCCACTCCTCGCCCTCATTATAGGCTGCTTCCATCACTACAGAGCTGAATGCATTGTTTCTGTGAATATCCATGTTCATCCAGAACCGGTCAAACTGCTTCTTCAGCTCCTGATTTGGGAAGATCGTGGTGGATGCCTGGATTCCTGCCAGATTAAAGGTCTTTGTGGCAGACACGCAGGTGATAATGCTGGCCCCGATCTCCTCAGACAGAGTTGCTGTAGGTGTGTGTTTCTTTCCATTGAAGATCAGGTCGGAATGGATCTCATCAGAAACCAGCAGCACATCATTGGCGATGCAGATTTCTGCCATCCGCTTTAATTCTTCCGGTTTCCATACAATTCCCAGAGGATTATGAGGGTTGCACAGCAGGAATACCTTTACTTCCCGGGCCTGCTGCTCAAAAGCTTCGAAATCAATGCTCCATACCCCATCCTTCTCCACCAGACGGTTCTCCACTACCTGGCGGCCCCAGGCCTCTGTCACATCATAAAACTCCGAATATACCGGGGTCTGGATCATCACCTTATCCCCTTCCTGAGTAAAGACCTTCACGATAGCAGAAAGTGCAGGAACCACGCCCAGGCTCCAGCTCATCAGAGACGGATCCACATCCCACTGATTTCTCCGCTTCTCCCATCCTCTTACCGCCTCAAAATAGCTGTCCGGTCTGGAAGTATAGCCCCAGATCCCCTCCTCTGCCTTTCTGTGACAGGCATCAATGATAGGCTGGGCGGTGCGGAAATCCATGTCTGCCACCCACAGCGGGATCACATCATTAGTTCCAAACTTTTTAATCCGCTCATCATACTTGGCTGCACGATTCTTACTACGGTCAATCACCTGGTCAAAATCATACTTCATGTCTTTTCTCCTTTTCTTTTCCGTTATCGTCCGCAGCCGTTCAGGGCCCTGTTCTTCCCGGCTGCTGTTTGGCAATCATTGCTTTATGCCTATTTAAAAAGCAAAAATCGTGCCAAACTTGAAAATCGGCACGATTTTTATCTTTTTAATTTATTTTTAGTTGATTTTAAGAAAATACTGGAAAATTCCGGAAATACTGGTTTGGAATTGCTGGCGTTTTTACGTTTATTTTGCCACAGTCGCCATGCTCTTAAACTGGTTATTTTAAATTCAACCAATTTTATTCAACCATTTCAACCCATTGTTATGAACAAAATCTGGTCCATCCAGATTAAGTCAGGGCCTGGACTCCCATAGCTGGCGTCCGGCCGGCATCAGGCGGCTGCCGCCTCGCCCCCGCCCTACCCGAACAAGGCCTCGTGATGCCAGCTCTGTCAGAATATTCCTCACCTCCTGCTGGGAGATGGGAATATGGCATTCCCTGGCCTTCATCAGAATCCGTTCTCTTCCTATAGATGTCTGTTCTTCAGAAGCCAGATAAAGCTGCTCTAAAACGAACCAGAAGGCATCCTCTTTTCCTGTAATCTGGCTTCCCTGGGACTCCGCCGCCGGTTTCTTCCACGCCGGAGCCTTATCTTCCGCTGAAGTTTTTACCCTGTCATTTCCCGGAACCGTATCCTTCTCTTGATTTCTGACTGCGCCAGCCTCTCTATCCATCAGCGGCGCAGTAACCGGGCGCAGCCCCGCTCCATGCTTCCGAAACACAGTAGGCGGCAGATCCTCCATAGTAATATGCTCATGGCCAGTGTAGATAAAATACTCTACTACATTCCGCAGTTCCCGGATATTGCCCGGCCAGGAATAATTCCGCAGAAATTCCTTCACCGGCTCTGTCAGATCAAAGCTTCCGCCCAGCTCCTCTCGAAACCGGTCAATGATCCGAAACATATCCTCCCCCCGCTCCGCCAAAGGCGGAATTACAATAGGAAGCGTATTTAAGCGGTAGTACAGATCCCGGCGAAAGCTTCCCTCCTCCACCTTCTGCTCCAGAGATTCATTGGTGGCCGCCACGATCCGCACATCAATATTAATCACCCGGTTTCCTCCTACCCGCATGATCTCCCGCTCCTGAAGCACACGGAGCAGCTTGATCTGAAGGGCCTGGCTCATACCCTCCACCTCGTCCAGAAACAGCGTCCCCTTATGAGAAAATTCAAAAAGGCCCGGCCTTCCTCCCTTTTTCGCTCCGGTAAAAGCCCCCTCCTCATAGCCGAACAGCTCGCTTTCCAGCAAATTCTCCGGCACAGCCGCTACATTGATCGCGATAAAGGGTCCGTCCTTTCTCCTGGATGCCCGGTGGACCGCATGGGCAAACAGCTCCTTGCCTGTTCCTGTCTCTCCAATGAGAAGCACAGGACTTTCACTGGCCGCCATCCGCTTTAAGACCTCCTTGGTCCTGAGGATAGCATCCGATTCTCCGATCACATCATCAAAGCTGTACTTCGCTACATGCCCTTTCTGGAGGAGCTGGCTGCGCAGCTCATTCTGCCTTACCTCCACTTCATTAAATTTCTGGAGCCGTGCAAACGCTCCGATGCACTCCCCCTGACGCAGCACCGGGACAACCTCCACACTCACATTGATCCCATTGATTCGGTTGATCTTGGCGGGGACCGGCTTCTTTTCCATCAGACATGTTAGGAAAGGCAGATAAGAAAATACCTCATCGCAGCGCCTGCCGATGATTAAGGAAGCACTTACCTTGGTGATCTCCTCCGCCCGCTTATTACAAGCAAAAATCTCACCCTTTTCATTGACGCCGATAATGCCGTCCTCCAGAATTCCCATTAAAATATGGAACTGGCTCTCCAGGCGGATGGAACGGCTGAACATCTGGTCAAAGCTGTAATTGCTGGTGGCAATCGCCTGAAAATAAGATTGAAATTTCTCTGTTTCCAGCAGCTTCTCCAGTCCCAGCCGCAGGGCGATCTCAATCATCATTCCCGATGTGCAGGGACGTTGTCCCAGATTGATCTTAGTTTCAATGGATTCCGGAACATAGCGCATCTCATCCGGCGTAACTGCAATCGATACCTCCTCCTCCAGAACAGCTCCCGGATAAAAGGGAATCATCTGAATATGATTAATCCCAAACTGGTTCAGCTGGGCGATGGCCTCCCTGGCCATGGTCTGCGTCATATTTACAAAGAGAACCTTGCTTCCTGCCGGGATCTCCTTCAGCTTCCGAAGCTCCGCCCACCGGAAGGAAACCTCAACCGCCATGGTCTGACAGTCCATGGGCACATGGCGGGCCACCTCCTCTGCAGATCCATATGCATCGGTGGATACCACAAACAGATCTGCCCGTTCCAGCTTTCCCATGGCGGAGCCGTCCATTACATTAAACATGGAAATATCCGCATATTCACCAAACAAGCTTTCTACCTCTCCGGCGTAGGAAGCCCCTGCCCGAGGATCCAGAGAAATGATCGAAATTTTTTTCTTTTTCATGCTGCTCTCCTTTTGCTGATTTTACTTTTTATGGTGCGCTGCTTCATTCGACCAATTACAGCAATTTATTGCATATATAACCAATTTATTTAACCATTTTCTCACATTTTTCCGGCTTTGACAAGACTCCAAGCCTTCCAAATTTATATTTCTTCTTTTTAATCAGCCTTCTACAGGATTGGCACATTTTTTGCTATTATAGATAGTCAAATGAAATGCTTAAAACAGAATTTTTATTTTTTAGTAGAAAGGAGTTTTTACATGATTACAAAGGCTGAACTTTTAGGATTACTGCAGCAGGAGGTGGTTCCTGCCCTTGGATGTACGGAGCCGGTTTGTGTGGCTCTGGCGGCGGCTGATGCATGGCATGCCATTGGCGGGGAGATCGTTTCAATCAAAATGGAGGTAAATCCCGGTATTTATAAGAATGGAATGAGTGTTGGAATTCCTGGCTTCCAGCGTGTGGGCTTAAAATATGCGGCAGCTCTGGGAGCCTGTCTGGGAAACCCAGAAAAGAAGCTGCAGCTTCTGGAGGATATTACGCCGGAGGTCAGTGCTTCCGCCATCCGTCTGGTGGAGGATCATCATGTGATCGTGATGATCAATCAAAGCGAAACCCAGCTGTATGCCAGAGCTGAGATCATCACCACATCCGGAATCGGAATCAGCGAGATCCGCAATACCCATTCTAATATTATCTTTACAAAGCGGAATAATGAAGTACTGCTGCAAAAGGAGTATTCCACCAGCTCAAATGATGAGATCCATGAAAAGCTGATGCCTATGACGGTTTCTCAGATCCGGGAGGTTGTGGAGCAGTGCACCGAAGAAGAGCTGGCAGATATGGGAATCGGCATGGAGATGAATGAAAAGCTGGCGGATTATGGTCTGGAGCATTCCCTTGGAATCGGCATCGCCGCTTCGCTGAAAAAGCAGCTGAACGCAGATGCCATGGGAGACAGCCTGTTCAGCCGCACCATGGTGCGGGTGGCCAGCAGTGCAGAGGGAAGAATGAGCGGATGCCCTTATGCTGTTATGAGCAGCGCCGGAAGCGGAAATCACGGCATTACTGCAATCATCCCCGTAGCGGAGATGGCAAAGCATTTAGGCTCCTCTCATGAACAGCTGTTAAAGGCTCTGGCTTTCTCTCACACCTTAAATGTTTATATTAAAATGTATACGGGAAAACTATCCGCCACCTGCGGCTGCGGCGTATCGGCTGCCACGGCTGCCTCTGCTGCCATGGTATGGCTGATGGGCGGAACGGATGAGCAGATCGGAAACGCCATCATCAACATGAGCGGAAATCTCACCGGTATGATCTGTGACGGCGGAAAGATCGGCTGCGCTTTAAAGCTGGCCACCGCCACCAACGCCGCCATGATGTGCGCCTATCTGGCCATGTCGGATGTGGTCCTTCAAGCCACTGACGGCATCTGCGGCTACACTCCGGAGCAGGCCATCCGAAATATGGGCAAAATCAGCAATCCTGGCATGCTGGAAACCGACAAGACGATCCTTAACATCATGATGGAAAAGGATCAAATCATCTGATCCTTCTCATTATAAATGGGGATTCTTCCTTGACGGATTTCGTTTCCCGTATTAAGATTCTTGTTGCAGGGTAACGGTTCCTCACCTTTGCGTTACCCTGCCGGAACCTTTGGGGAGGCATTTTATGATTGATCGTTTTTTTCAATGGACCGCCTGGCCGATGGCTTTGCCCGTTCCATATTCTCCGTTTTCTATTATACTGACTATATTGGGCGTACTGGCTTCCTGCCTGTCCGCCCTTCATTTAGCTGCCTCTGCCCGTATTCGGCCCAAAGCCGTCCTGCTGGCAGGCGGGGTTCTTCTGACCGTTCTGGAACTTTACAAGCAGGGTTTTTTATATCTGGTCGTAAATGGAAGACAATATAACTGGTGGTACTTTCCCTTTCAGCTCTGCAGCATTCCCATGTATCTTGGCCTGATTTATGGCCTTTTGCCGGATGCTGCTTCCCAATCTGTTTCAAAAATCATCCCCACCTTCCTTCAGGATTTCGGCCTTTTAGGCGGAATCATGGCGCTGGCTGTTCCGGACGGGCTGCTTCATCCCTACTGGACTTTAACCCTTCATGGCTTTCTGTGGCATTTTATTTTGATCTTTCTGGGACTTTACTGTAAGCAGAAAGGGCTGGCGGAGTCCAGCAATCAAAGCTTCCTGCGGATATTGCCGCTGTATTTTGTGTGCTGCGCCATTGCCGCAGCTATCAATACTGCAGTCCAGATGACCGTTTATCCCACCGGATATGCAGATATGTTTTATATCAACTGCTTCTTTCCATCGGAGCAGCCTTTATTTCGTCAGATTTCCCTGACGTTTGGAAATGTATGGGGACATCTGGTTTATATGGTGGCTTCCTGTGCCGGGGCTTATCTGATTCACCGGCTGTGCCGGATCTTTTCATATAAATGATGATACCAGGGTCAAAAGATATTTTCCTATTTTATCACCGCATCAGCACAATGGCTTCATAGGGACGCAGCGTCATGTTCTCACTGATCCCTGCATCCCCATAATTCTGAATCAGGATCTTACCCTGTAAAAATTCCTCCGGCACCTTAAAAGACACCCGATCTGCCGTAAAATTGCAGATAACCAGAAGCTGCTTTTCCCCCAAAGTCCTTGTGTAAGCATAAATCTCCCTGGATTCCGGCAGAAGCAGCTCATAGGTTCCATACACAATAATTTCCTGTTCTTTCCGCAGGCGGATCAGCTTCTGGAAATAATGAAATACAGAATCCTCCCTGGCCATCTGCTCCCTGGCATTGATCTCCTTATAATTAGGATTTACCATGATCCAAGGCGTTCCTGTGGTAAAGCCAGCATGCTCCTCATCACTCCACTGGAATGGCGTTCTGGCATTGTCCCGGCTTTTATACCGCAGATAGCGCAGCATCTCTTCTCTGGAAAAAATCCCCTGTCCGGTCAGCTCATGGTAGGCATTGATGCTGTCCAGATCCCGAAAATCCTCGATCCGTTCAAAGGGAACATTGGTCATGCCCAACTCCTGCCCCTGGTAAATATACGGTGTTCCCTGCATCAGATAAAGGCAGGTAGCCAGCATCTTTGCAGATGTTTCCCGGTATTCCCCGTCATTTCCAAACCGGGATACGGAACGTGGCTGGTCATGGTTTTCCCAGAACAGGCTGTTCCATGCAATATTCTCCAGCCCTTTCTGCCATCTGGTCAAAACCTCCTTTAAATCTCTCAGATCCATCTTCTTATCCGACCACTTATTGGTTCCATCCGCATCAACATCCATATGCTCAAACTGAAATACCATGTTAAGTTCGCTTCCATCGCTGCCGGCATATTTTTTCGCTTCCTCCAGGGTTACGCCGGAGCACTCTCCCACGGTAATGGTATCCGCCCGGTTCAGCACCTTTTCCCGCATCTCCCGCAGATATTCATGAACATGGGGACCGTTGGCCGGCTCGTTAAAGCTTGCATAACCATTAATACCGGGAACGCCGTCCGGCAGATCCGGCTTTTTGGAGATCAGGCTGATCACATCCATGCGGAAGCCGTCCACCCCTTTGTCCAGCCACCAGTTCATCATCTCATAGACCTCTTCCCGCACCTTAGGATTGTCCCAGTTTAAATCTGGCTGCTTCTTAGAAAACAGGTGAAGATAATACATCTCCGTTTCCGGATCATACTCCCATGCAGAACCAGAGAAGCAGGAGCCCCAGTTATTCGGCTCCTTGCCATCCTTTGCAGGACGCCAGATATAATAATCCCGGTACGGATTCTTTGCAGACTTCCGGCTTTCTATAAACCAGCGATGCTCATCGGATGTATGATTCACCACCAGATCCATCACCAGCTTAATTCCCCGGTCATGGGCAGCTGCCAGCATCTCATCGAAATCCTCCATGGTGCCGAATTCTTTCATAATCGCCTGATAGTCACTGATGTCATATCCATTGTCATCATTTGGGGACTGATACACCGGTGAAAGCCAGATCACATCGATCCCCAGCTCCTTCAGATAATCCAGCTTTGATGTAATTCCCTTAATATCTCCGATTCCATCTCCATTGCTGTCACAGAAGCTTCTGGGATAGATTTGATATACAACACTTTCCTTCCACCATTTTTTCTCCATATTTGCTTTCCTCATCTTTCTTTTTTGGTAACGGCCTGCGTTTCTTCCCATAACCGCTCTGACCTATAGCATATCAGGCATTTCTCCAGAAGTATTTCCCTTTCCTTCCGAAATCATTGTCAATTTTTGACCTTCTTCTTGTAATCCTTGCAAAATTACCTTACAATAGAGGTAACCGTTCAGACAGCAGGGAAATCTGCGAAAAACAGCGGTCAAGCATGCTTGTATGCCTGCTGTAACGGTTATTAATTGAATAAGGAGGGTCAATGTTATGAATTATAAGCACGAGCTGGTAGAATTTCTCCCCAATCTCCCTGTAAAAATCTGGAATCAGGATATGACAGGAATGGAAATCTACACGCCCTCCCACTGGCACCGCAGTCTGGAGCTGAATCTGGTGCTCTCCGGTCAGGCACGGGGCACGGTCAACGGCAAAACCAGAACGCTGCTGCCAGGCGACATTCTTTTCATCAACAGCGGAGAACTGCACTCTGTGGATTATATCCATCCTGATGATCATGTTTTGGCCGTGACCATTCTGATTTCTTATGAATTTATCTTAAGCTGGTTTCCTGATTATGAAGAGTCCTTTTTTGACCTGGGACAGCATCCGGAGGTCACGGATACACTGAAAAACCAGATCAGGAAGATCGGAGAAATTTATCAGGAAAAGCCTTCCTTCTGGGAGCTGGAGATCGCCGGATACCTGCATCAGCTGCTATTCCTTTTGATCTCCCGCACCGCTGTCCGGCAAAAGGGCAGTCATTCTATCCAGAAGCATACTGCCACCGGCACCATGCGCAAAGCGATCACTTACATCAATCAGCATTATCAGGAATCCATCACGCTGGAGGATGCCGCCTCCCATGTTGGCTTCTCCTCCGCTTACTTTTCCCGGTTTTTCCATAAAAATATGGGCATTACCTTTTATAAATATCTGAATGATATCCGGCTGCACTATGCTTTGATGGACCTGCTGAATCGAAATGCTACTACAAATGACTGTGCATTTCAGAACGGATTTCCAAATGTGAAATCCTTTATTGAAGCGTTTAAAAAGACGTATCATTGTACGCCTGGTCAATATAAAAAGAGGTATTTTTCGTAGTTGTTCAGTATCCTCACAGTTAC
>JAUNOF010000242.1 GCA_030537215.1 Lachnospiraceae bacterium | reverse complement strand
AAGTGCGAAGAAATCTGGTATCAAAGGGGTCAAAACACCTTTTGACCCCAACATCATATTATATCTGTTATTGAAACACCACCGGATTCTCCAGGTATTCGGTCTTTACCACAATATAGGGATAGGATTTCTCCGTTCCGCCGTTTTCACCGCTTTCCGGTCCCTGCAGCTCCGTATCGATGACAATAGAATTTTCTGTCAGGTACAGCGCCTTCACACTGATGCTGTAGCCGCCGCTGGGCTGTTCTCCATACCCGTTTACTATGTAAAGTCCCTGGTCATTGGAATAAGTCAGCTTAAATGGGTTGGCCTGCTTTTCCTGGATGGTTTTCATCAGCTCCGCCGGAATCTCCTGATCGCCTACCACTGTAAATTCCAGATCCCGCACCTTATCTCCGCTGTCCTTTCCCATACTGCAGCCGCTTAAGCACCTGACCACAAACACCCAGGTGATTAACATCAGCCACAGCGCCCACTTTCGATTTGCTGCTTCCTTCATCATAATATCCTCCTCATAATTTCCGGATAAGCCCTTGTCCAAATCGTTCATGCTGTCTTGCTCACCTTCACCCAAACAAAAATAAGACAGCCCACTAAGGCAAACCGGGTTTATATCAGGATATTCAGGATGAGGGAAAATTATGTATCCATTAATTGAAATCTGTCTAACGCTGCTTTCGCATGTTTCACATAGATCTCCTGGATCCTTGGAAGTTCTCCCAGGCCTTTCATCACACAGATTACCTGGAAACCAGCCGCTTCAAACACCTGCCTCCAGGAGCCCTCCTGCGCCCCCGCCATGTCATGCTTCGCATGGTCTCCTGCTGCCACCATAAGGGGATGAAGCACCACTCTCTCATATCCGCCCCGGTTTTTCACAGCTGCTGCCAGCTTCGATAAAGACGGCTGCGCCTCTACTGTGCCGATATAATAATCCTTAAAACCATCCTGCTTCAGCTTTTCCTGAAGTCTTTCATAGACGGCATTGGCTGCTGCCTCTGTTCCATGCCCCATAAAGCAAATGGCGGTCCGTCCATCCTGATAACATGCCGTTTCCTCAGTAATTGCTTCTGCCACCGCTTCATAATCTTTATCACCAGCCAGCAATGGGTCCGCCAGGGCAAGCTGCTTAAATCGATTCTTATACTGCCCCACCAGCTCTGCCACATCCATATATTCAAATCCATCCATTACATGAGTCGGCAGCACCACAAGCCTCTGAATTCCGTCTGCGGCGGCACGCTCCAGGCCTTCCTTCACATGATCCACCTCAATGTTATCCCGCTTCTTCAATTTATTGATAATCATCTCACTGGTAAAAGCTCTCCGCACCTCATACTGCGGAAATGCTGCCGCCACAGCCCTCTCGATTCCGCCGATCGTGGCTTCTCTCGTATCATGATAGCTGGTTCCAAAACTTACTGTCAGGATCACCTGTTTTTCTGTTTTCATCGTTTCCGCTCCTGCTTTATTATTTTGCTGCTATGAAAGAAGCACAATCTTCTCTTTTCTGACCATTGTTCTTATTTTACCTTCGAACTAATAAACCGGATGGATTTATATTTTTCAATGAAGGAATCCGGCAGCTTTTCATCCGACACTACATATTCCACAGAATCAAGGGATGTGACTACATGGTGGGATAATTTTCCAAACCGCTCCTTGGAACATAAAAATATCCGTTCCTGCGCCCGTTCCAGCATAAAGCTTCGAACTGCCGTTTCTTCTTCACTTACATCCATGATCTGTCCATTCTCTCCTAATGCCGTAGATGTAAAAAACATCTGATCCACATAAATCCCTTCCAGCATACGGCATGTATACGAGCCAGTTGTGACTACATGATTGTAATCAGACACCAATCCCCCTGCTGCATAAACCTTCACATGCCTGGACGCAAGTAAGTATGCCAGTTGCATGTTATTTGTATACACAGTAATATTCTGTTCTGCATTCAGAACAGATGCAAAATGGAGAGCTGTGGCAGAACTATCTATGAATATAGAGGAATCCGGCAGAATCAGACTGGCCGCATTCCGGACAATCGCCATTTTCTCACGTCTGTTTTCCTGCTTCCGTATGGAAAACGGAGCCATGAAGGTGGGCTGTGAAACTAATTCTGCGCCTCCATAGGAACGACGTACATACCCCTTATCCTCCAGGCTGGACAGATCTCTTCTTATACTGGATGGGCTGATGAAAAGCTTTTCCGCTAAATACTCAACCGTTGCATAATGCTTTATCTTTAAGATTTCTAAAATTTCTTTTTCCCGCTGATTTTTGCTCATTTTCCTCTTTATATGCTCATTTCTGCTCATTTTCCAATTTCATCGCCGCATATTGACCAAAAAAGTATCTTTTATTATTATAATGATACCAGGGTCAAAAGGTCGGAAATCCGATGCAAGCTTGCTTGCAAGAG
>JAUNOF010000088.1 GCA_030537215.1 Lachnospiraceae bacterium | reverse complement strand
CTAACGACCTACTCCCTTTCCAGGGGAGCCCCTTCAACCACTTGGGTACTTCTGCATGGTTGACATGTTCATTCATATTCAGCTTGTCCAAACGGAGAGAGTGGGATTCGAACCCACGCGCCCTTGCGGACAAACGGTTTTCAAGACCGCCTCGTTATGACCACTTCGATATCTCTCCAAACGTGCTTAGCTATTTTACCAGATAAGTTTTTGTTTGTCAAGAAGTTTTTTTAACTTTTTCATTTCGTCTTCAGAAGTGATTTTTCATTTCCTCGGCGCGACTTGATTATTTTAGCATGAGAGTCTAATTCTGTCAACAACTTTTTTATATTTTTTTCATTATTTTTCTTCTTTATATTTCGTGCGCAGAAATATCTCTGCTACCAGCAGATCTTCCGGGGTGGTGACCTTGATATTGCGGTAATCTCCTTCCACCAGCTTCACCGGGCAGGAGGTCATTGTCTCCACTACCATTGCATCATCGGTAATGTGGTCCTGGTACTCCGGACAGCTCATGATCTTCTCATATGCGTCCAGGATCAGATCGAACCGAAAGGCCTGAGGAGTCTGGATCTGCCACAGGCTGCTTCTGTCTGGTGTTCCTGCAGCAAAGCCTTCTTGATTGCTGACCTTGATCGTATCCTTTACTGGCATCCCTACCACACAGGCATCATACTGAATCGCCCCTTCTATGGCCCGCTGAATCACGGCTTCCGTAACCAATGGCCGTGCGCCATCCTGGATCAGCACATATTGAATATCCGAGCAGCCACGAAATGCTTTCAGTCCTTCATAGACAGAGTGATACCGTTCTTTGCCCCCTGCAACAACTGCCTTTACTTTAGAAAAACCATATTTCTTTACAATTTCATCAGTACAATAAGAGATCTCGTCCTGGCTGGTAACTAGAATTACTTCATCAATTCCGCTTTTTTCAAACGCCTCCAGTGCATATGTGATCAATGGCCGTCCATTTAGCTCCAGAAATTGCTTTGCTACCTTAGACTGCATCCGTTTGCCCTGACCTGCGGCCAGGACAACTGCTCCGATTTTCTGCTTCCTCATATACTTCCTCTCTCGTTTTTTCTCAGCTTCCTTTGCTTTTCCTTATCTATTCCGTTTACGGCATTTCGGTTTCATCCCTTCGACAATACTCTCTGTCTCACAGCATTCCTCTACCGCTCTCCCAGCTTCAAGTTCGGCACTGCATTCAGATCCCAGCCGCTTCTGGTCCCTTTCATATATTCATAATATCCAGCCACACCGATCATCGCTGCATTATCCGTACAGAAAATAGGGGACGGATAATAGAAGGAAAGCCCTGCTTTTTTACAAGCAGCCTTCATTCCGGCACGCAGTGCAGAATTAGAAGCCACGCCTCCGGCAATAGCCAGCTTATCATAACCGTATTCCTTTGCCGCCATAACTGCCCGACTGACCAGAGAATCCACCACAGAATTCTGGAAGGATGCCACAAGATCCGGCACATAAATCTCTTCCCCCATCATCTTGGCATGATTGATGTAATTTAATACACAGGATTTCAGCCCACTGAAGCTGAAATCATAAGGAGAGCCTTCCACCTTGCCCCGCGGGAACTCAATTGCATGAGGGTTTCCCTCTTTCGCCGTCTTGTCAACCTTTGGTCCTCCGGGATATCCCAGACCAACTGCCCGCGCTACTTTATCAAACGCTTCCCCGGCCGCATCGTCCCTGGTACGTCCGATAATTTCAAATTCACCATAGTCCTTTACAATTACCAGATGTGTGTGTCCGCCGGACACGATCAGACACACAAACGGCGGTTCCAAATCGGGATGCTCAATAAAATTAGCCGATACATGACCCTCAATATGATGCACCCCTACCAGCGGCTTTTTCGCAGCATAGGCAATGGCCTTGGCTTCTGCTACCCCCACTAAAAGAGCCCCCACCAATCCTGGTCCATAGGTAACTGCAATAGCAGTCATCTGATCCAGCTCCATATGTGCTTCCTCCAGCGCACTCTCGATCACCTGGTTAATCTTCTCAATATGCTTTCGAGACGCAATCTCCGGCACTACGCCTCCATACAAGGTGTGGAGAGCGATCTGAGATGAAATTACATTTGAAAGGACTGTGCGGCCGTTTTTTACTACGGACGCTGCTGTTTCATCACAGGAGCTTTCAATCGCCAGGATATATACATCCTGTTCCTTTCCTTCTAATTCCGCCTTTTTAATCTCTTCCATCATGCTTATCTCCATCTATATCCTACTCTAACGCAGGCAAGTGCACTCCGATATCAGAGCTGCACTGCGTTTTTATCTTGAGCCTTGTCAAAACGGCATCTCAATCGATACCATTACTCATCCTCAAACCCTAATTCCATACTCCAGCCATCCCGAGCAGCCTTTGCTGCCGGAAAAATAGCACGCACTTCCTCCATGTACTCCTCCGGCTTAATCAGCGATGGACTGTAATGGGTCAGCCACATTACCTTCGGCCCTGCCTCTCTGGCAAGATTTGCCGCCTCATAAAAGGTCATATGCTTATACTCTCTGGCTTTCGCTGCCTTGTCCTTTTCCCCGTACATGCCCTCACAGATCATCAGATCTGCATCCTTCGCATACTCGGCAATAACAGGCACCGGCCGGGTATCGGTACAATATGCCACCTTGATTCCCTTCCGGTCCGGTCCCAGCACCATATCCGGGGTTAGGATCCTGCCGCTGTCCTCAATGGTCTCCCCCTTCTGAAGGCGGTTCCAGAACTTCTGCGGAATCTCCTGGGCACGGGCACGCTCCACATCAAACCGACCGGTGCGTGGAATGGTCAGGGCGTATCCATAACAGGTTACATTATGATTCACACGATAGGCATCCACCAGATAAGGTCCCAGCTTTATCTGATGGCGGTTTTCTGTCAGTTCTATAAATTTCAGCGCAAAAGGCAGCTCCGGCGCAATGGTGCGGAGTGCACCCACCACCTTTTCCAGGCCTCTGGGACCTACCAGGGTCAAAGGCTCTGTCCGTTCTGCATTGCCCATAGTCAATAAAAGCCCCGGCAGGCCGCTGATATGGTCTGCATGATAGTGGGTAAAGCAGATAAAATCAATTGGTTTCGGGCTCCAGCCCTTTTCTTTTAATGCGATCTGGGTTCCTTCCCCACAGTCGATCAGCAGGTTGCTTCCTTCACAGCGGGTCATCAGAGCCGTGAGCCACCGATACGGCAGCGGCATCATCCCTCCGGTTCCCAGCAGGCATACATCTAACATATTAGTTCCTCTCTTTATCTTCTCTTTGCAGCCTGTAAAAAAGCACCAAGCTGATCAAACTGCAGATCCGCAGACTTATACCAGCTCGGTCTGTTCCTCCACCTCTGCTGCAATCTTAAACTGGTTTACCCAGTCGTCATAACAATCTTCACACAAATCAAAATGATGGATCTCCCCATCCTTCTCTGAAAAGAAATCCCAGCTGTGGTCCAGCATCAGGGCGCCTTCCCGCAGGATCCCCCTTTCCACCACCAGCTTTTTTCCGCATTTATTGCAGATCACGGTTTCTAACTGTCCATTTTTACTGAATCGTCTCATAACATCCTCACCTTTCTTAAAATCGCCATAACTGCTCCTTGCTTCGGCAGCTGCAAATCATGCAAATATCCGGCAGTCTCAGCCTGGATCTGTGCATTTGAGGAAATCTCACAATTTCCTATGGACCAAGTATAACGCAGATTTTGTCGATTTTAAGTGGTAAATGTTGCATGGATCACTATATTTTCCGGTTCCACATAATAATGGCATCCTCTTTTGGATTCCGGTAATAATTCTTCCGCCTGGCCTCCTCCGTGAAACCTGCGGAGAGATATAATCTTCTGGCCGGCTGATTGGATTCCCGCACCTCCAGTGTCATAGCCCCAGCCCCTCTTTCCTTGGCAGCTGCTGCCAGCGCCGCCAGCAATTTCCGGCCGCGCCCTCCTTGACGATACCCTTCCAAAATAGCGATTCTCTGGATTTCTCCTTCACCAGCAATCACACAGACCGCACCATAGCCGATCAGCCTTCCATCCTCCTCTGCTGCCAGCAGCAGATTCCATGGACTTCCCAGGCTTTCTGCCAAAAGCGCCTTCGACCAAGGCTCTCGAAAACAGGCAGCCTCAATCTCAGCCGCCTGCTCCAGATCCTCATACGTCATATATCGGATATTCACAATGTAATCCCTTCTCTTTCCCGCTCTGCCTGCGGCTTGCGCAGGTACTCCGGCTTATGGTCTGCAGCCGTCTCCGCTTTGCCCGCTGCCATATAGATCATGCCAAGGGAAGCCACAGAAGCCGCCCTTTGCCTGCTGCTCTGAGCCGGGGCAAAGGCATAACGGCCGCTCATCTGTGCCTCGATCAGCTTCTGATATACCGGCACACCGTCGCCTAAAAATATCACTCGCTCTCCGCGGTCATTCAGCTCTTCAATCAGCTGATGCATGTCCATGGCACACTGCTCCTTCACCACCTGAAGCTGCTCCTCCACATAGTAAAGACCAGTGTATACCTGATTTCTCCTGGCATCCATGATCGGGCATACCAGTGCGCTGGTTCCCCACAGGTTATAAGCCAGCGCATCTACAGTAGGAATATGGATCAGCGGCTTTTTTAAAGCCAGTCCCAGCCCCTTGGCAGTGGCGGAGCCGATCCTGAGCCCGGTAAAGGACCCTGGCCCGGCAGATACTGCAATTCCGTCCACCGTATCCAAATCTAATTCCAAAAGCTTCCCCATTTCATCCAGCATGGGCAGCAGCGTCTGGGAGTGGGTCTTTTTATAATTTACTGTATATTCTGCAGTCAGCACGCCATCTGTCACAACCGCCACGCTGGCTACCAGGGAAGAACTCTCGATTCCTAATATCCTCATCTTTCCTTAATCCTCATTCTGCTTTGTTTCACCTATGGTGATCCTGCGGTAATCAAAGCCATGTTCCAGATCCTTCTCAATGGTGATCCAGACAGCATTCTCCGGCAGGATCTCCTCCACCAGCCCAGGCCATTCTATCAGACTGACTCCCTCTCCATAGAAGCAATCTTCATATCCGATTTCTTCCATTTCTTCCACATCACCGATCCGGTAAACATCAAAATGATACAAAGGCAGGCGGCCTTCCTCATAAGATTGCAGAATCGTAAAGGTGGGGCTGTTTACCGGGCCTTCTATCCCAAGCCCCCTGGCAAATCCTTGGGTAAACACAGTTTTTCCAACGCCCAGGTCTCCGCTCAGGCAGTAAACCTGCCCCGGCTTCGCTTCCCGTCCCATCTGCCTGCCCAGTTCAAAGGTCTCCTCCGGTTTTTGTGTAATTACAGTCTTCATTTCCCGCTCCTTACTATAAAAGTCTGCCGCCGGTTAGGCGGCGTAAATTCAGGTATGCCAAGTGCGCCCGCCAAAATTTTAATATGTGGTGGCGCATCTGTCTGCCGGGCGCATGGAGGTTTAATTAAACATGCTTCCGACGCTGTTTGGGGAGCTTCTCCCGAACCAGCTCTCGGAATGCCTCCTCGTCATCTCCCATGGATGCACGGGGAATCAGGGATGCATGCACCCGATCCCCATACACGATCACCATATCACCAACAACTTCGATCTTGCTGATATCATCCCACTGGATGTGGCCGCCGGCCTCTCCCTGGGAAACCTCCACGCCTGTTTCAGAAAAACTCAGAATCAGCGGCGGCTGCTTCTCCAGCTCTTTCGCCTGACGCAATGCTTTCGGGTACAGCATGGCAGGCTGCCAGATAACAAAAAGAAACACGATAAAGATCAGCAAAAGCCGTTGGAATAGCTCCAGTGTATTCCATCGGGTCAGAAGAAGAAAGAGGGAACCGCCTACCAGGATCAGGTTCACCGCCCCCCGAAACCCTTTGTTGGCATAATGCATGGAAAATTTCCACAATTCCTTTGCTGTGGGCTGGGTTTTAAATGAAAAGCTTTTCTTTGCTGCTTCCATAATAATGATTGTTCCATCCTTTCTGCAATCTGTCTGAAAATTTGTAACCGTTCAGACGGGCATCTTCTTGTCCGACAGAGCCGTACAAGACGCTGTCTGAAGGTTACGAAAATTTCATGCCGGCAAAAATACCGCTGTTTGGAATTCTGACTTCCCCATCCTGCTTTCTGCCGCTCTTTCCGACAGCACCGGATTTTTTATTTCGGTCCATTCCTTTATTGTTTTCTGCACGTCGGTGATCCTTGCCGCCGTTCTCTGCTTGTCTGTGATCCCTGGCATTGTTTGCTGCATGCTTATGATCCTTACTGCTGTTTTCTGCATTTCTGCGGTTCTTTGTGCTGCTTGCTGCCTGCTTTTTACTGCCGGTCTCTGTCTTTGGAGAGGCTTCCTCCAGCT
Source organism: Lachnospiraceae bacterium (assembly GCA_030537215.1). Lineage (GTDB taxonomy): Bacteria > Bacillota > Clostridia > Lachnospirales > Lachnospiraceae > Caccovicinus. Next base: position 6,917 of record JAUNOF010000088.1, on the reverse strand, counting down.
TCATAGACAGACTGATTCTCTGCTTCGGCACATCCACCGCCAGAACCCGCACATCAACAATATCGCCTACACTCACGGCCTCCAGCGGATGCTTAATAAACTTATCCGTCATTTCAGAAATGTGAACCAGCCCATCCTGATGCACTCCGATATCCACAAATGCTCCAAAGTCGATTACATTCCGCACCGTTCCCTTTAAAATCATACCAGGCTTTAAGTCCTCCAGATTCATAACATCGGTTCGCAGGATCGGCTTGGGCATTTCATCTCTGGGGTCACGCCCTGGGCTGGAAAGCTCCTTTACAATATCCCGCAGGGTAGGCTCCCCGACTCCAAGCTCCTGTGCCATAGCCGGATAATCGGAGATATGGAAGCTGCTGGGTCCTTTTAAGATCTCCTCTGCGGTCATTCCCACCTTCTCCAGAAGCTTCTGGGCCGCCCCGTAGCTTTCCGGATGCACTCCCGTGTAATCAAGGGGATTGTCGCCGTTTTGGATCCGCAGGAAGCCTGCACACTGCTCAAAGGCCTTCGGTCCCAGCTTCGCTACCTTTAAAAGCTGTTTCCGGTTAGTAAACGCTCCATTGGCCTCCCGGTATGCCACGATATTTTTCGCCAGCGCCTTACTGATTCCGGAAATGTATTCCAGAAGAGACGGAGAAGCTGTATTCAGATCCACGCCCACCTTATTGACACAATCCTCTACCACACCGCCCAGGGTTTCGCTTAAATGTTTTTGATTCATATCATGCTGATACTGACCGACGCCGATGGATTTCGGCTCGATCTTCACCAGCTCCGCCAGCGGATCCTGAAGACGGCGTGCAATAGAAGCAGCGCTTCTCTGTCCTACATCAAATTCCGGGAACTCCTCCGTAGCCAGCTTGCTGGCAGAATAAACCGATGCCCCCGCCTCGTTCACGATCACATATTGGACCTTCTGCGGAATCTCCTTCAGCAGCTCCACAATCACCTGCTCCGATTCTCTGGAGGCAGTTCCATTGCCCACAGAGATCAGGGTAATGTGATATTTCTCAATTAATTTCTTTACCGTTGCTTTTGCTTCTTCCACCTTATTCTGAGGTGCCGTTGGATAGATCACCACCGTATCCAGTACTTTTCCAGTGGGATCCACCACTGCCAGCTTACATCCGGTACGGAACGCCGGATCCCAGCCTAATACCACCTGTCCGGCGATGGGCGGCTGCAGCAAAAGCTGCTCCAGATTTTTTCCAAACACCTTAATGGCGCCGTCCTCTGCCTTCTCCGTCAGCTCGCTGCGGATCTCTCTCTCAATGGCCGGGCCGATCAAACGGTCGTAGCTGTCCGCTGCTGCTGCCTGAAGAATCGGTGTGGTATAAGGGTTGTCCTCTGTGATTACCTGCTTTTCCAGATACCGCAGAATCCGCTCTTTGGGCGCAGCAAGCTTCACAGTCAGCATTTTTTCCGCCTCGCCTCGGTTCAGCGCCAGGATCCTATGACCGGCTGCCTTCATTACCGGCTCTTCATAATGGTAATACATCTCATACACAGACTGAGCCTTCTCATCCTTTGCTTCTGACTGGAGAATGCCTTCTTTCATCGTCAGCTCACGAATATAAGTCCTGTACTGGGCCTGGTCGGAGATCCTCTCTGCGATAATATCCTTGGCCCCTTCCACTGCATCAGCTGCACTGGCGACGCATTTTTCCTCATCAATAAACTCCGCCGCCTTCTCCTCTGCCGGAACTTCAGCATGCTGCTGCAGGATCCACTCAGCCAGAGGCTCCAGGCCCTTTTCCTTTGCAATGGTGGCTCTGGTGCGGCGTTTCGGACGGTAAGGGCGGTATAAATCTTCCACTGCCACTAATGTCTTTGCCTCCAGGATCTGCATCTCCAGCTCTGGTGTCAGCTTTTCCTGTTCACGGATTGTAGCGATCACCTGATTTTTCTTATCCTCCAGGTTCCGCAGATAGCGCAGTCTTTCATCTAAGTTTCGCAGCACCTCGTCATTTAACGATCCGGTTGCTTCCTTCCGGTATCTGGCAATAAACGGGATGGTATTTCCTTCATCGATCAGCTTTACTGCAGCCTCCACCTGGCCGCGGCCGATCTGCAGCTCTTCCTGTAATGCTTTAATAATATCCATATAATACCTCTCATTTTGGTCGATTGTCTTATTATAATTCATTCATAACGCTTTGGCAAGTCTGGTGAGATCGCATTTTAAGGTTTTTCCGGCTGGCCATTACTGTTCAGGTGCGTTCACAGCAATTGGCAAAAATCTGGACATCCGCTTTCATTCATGCTACAATATAGTTTATATTTTTGTAATTACGAGGGTACTGAACCGTTACATATTTTCTTATGATTATCACAAAGAACAATGGAGGAAGCTTATGGATGATAGGAATCAGAATCAAAATCCGGAACATAGATCAGCTGGAATGATGGAGCAGGACCAAGCTCCGCCGCCAGGAAATTATTATCAGCAGAATGATCCAAATCAGCTGCCTCAGAGAAACCCTTACGATCCCTATAACCAGTCAAATCAGCCAAATCCGCCGTTCCAGAAGCCGCCGGTAAATCATATGGCCGTGACCTCTATGGTCCTGGGAATCGTTTCTCTTTTGGTTAGCTGCTGTTGTCTTCCCGTGGGCTTTATCGGAGGCTTTGCCATTGGTATGGCTGGCCTGGCCACGGCGATCATCTCAAAGAAAGGAGAACCCTTTTCTCCTTTTGCTGTGGCTGGATTGGTTGTTTCCATTCTGGGCATCTGCGGAAGCCTGCTTATCTTCGGATGTTACATCATGACGGCTAATCTGATGAAGGACCCGGAATATGCCGCCTTGTTCAATGAGATCCTGCAGCAGTATTATAACGTACATTAACAAAACGCGGTCAGAAAACATAAAACATGCTTTCTGACCGCGTTTTACTATGAAAGTTCTGCCGCTGATTAGGCGGCGTAAATTCAGGGATGCCAAGTGCGCCCGCCATAACTTTCATGTGCGGCGGCGCGTCCGCCTGCCGGGCGCATGCAGGTTTACTATGAAAGTGCAGCGGCGTGTCTGCCTGCCGGGCGCATGAAGGTTTGCTTTACACAGTCACAGATTTACAAACGCGCTACAGCAGGGGCGGGAGAAGATCAATCCCCATTGCAAGAAAAACATTTTTAACGATCCAGTTAATCAGAACAATTCCTGCACCGATGGAGACCCACCAGGGGTAACGGCGCAGAAAGCCATCCCGATACCGGCTCCGACAGCTTATTCCACCAGTCTTTCCTCTCGTATTTCCGCCATTCTTCCTGTCTGCTTCTCCTGTTCCCACATGCCGTTTTCCCGCCAAGCTCCACAAGAACAGCACCCCTTCTGCCGCAGCCGCAAGCAGCACATACAGCACAAAGGGATGATACTGAAGGCTCTGAAGCCAATACCCCTGAAGCATCAGCCGGATCGCCCTGGTCCCTCCGCAGCCTGGACAGTAAAATCCGGTCAGCAAATGAAACAGGCAGGGAAATCCCTGCCCGCCGCATATCCAATCCATAATTTTCTCAATCAGCCAGGTCAAACGCATCATGTACCGTCCTTACTGCCCGGTTCGCATCTGCCTCATCGATCAGTACCGTAATGCGGATCTCTGAGGTGGCAATCATCTTGATATTTACATTAGCACTGTATAATGCCTCGAACATCTTTGCCGCTACGCCAGGATTGCTGAGCATACCGGCTCCGATAATAGAAACCTTGGCTACCCCTTCCTCACAGGTAATATCCTGCGCGGTGATGGCTGCCTTGTTTTCATTTAACAGTGTCATCGCCTCCAGAAGGTCCGTTCTCGCCACAGTAAAGGAGATGTCCTTCCGGTCCTCTCGTCCTACAGACTGGATGATGATATCTACATTCACATGATTTCTGGCCAGAATATTAAAGATCTTAAATGCGATTCCCGGCTCATTTTTCACGCCGATCACGGAAATCCGTGCTGTGTTCTTATCCACGGCCACACCGCTTACCAACATGCGTTCCATCTTTGCGCCCTCCTTCACTACCGTTCCCTCCGCCCTGGTCAGGCTGGAGAGTACTACCAGCTGCACTCCATATTTTTTCGCCATCTCCACCGAACGGTTATGCAGAACCTTGGCGCCCAGTGATGCAAATTCCAGCATCTCATCGTAGGATACTTCAGAAAGCTTTCTTGCATTAGGCACAAGATGTGGGTCTGCCGTGTATACACCATCCACATCGGTGTAGATTTCGCAGGCATCTGCGTGGAGGGCAGCAGCCAGCGCAACTGCTGTCGTATCAGAACCGCCCCGGCCCAGGGTGGTCATATCTTCATACTTATTAATGCCCTGAAAACCGGTAATGATAACGATCTTGCGGTTCTCCAGCTCATGGCGGATCCGCTCCGTGTTGATCCGCTTCAGCTTTGCAGTTCCATAAGCTGATGTGGTACGCATCGCCACCTGGGCCGCATTCAGCGATATTGCCGGTACACCCAGCACATGAAAGGCCATGGCCATCAGAGATACGGAGACCTGCTCTCCGGTAACCAGAAGCATATCCAGCTCCCGCTTCGGCGGATTCGGGTCGATCTCATGTGCCTTGGCAATCAGTCCGTCTGTGGTCTTTCCCATGGCAGACAGCACCACCACCACCTGATGGCCCTTCTCATAATCCTCCATACAGCGTCTGGCTACATTGAAAATCTTGTCTTTATCTGCTACGGAGCTTCCTCCGAATTTTTTTACGATTAACATCGATCTTAAATTTCCTTCCCGCGCTGCCCTTACAGAGTGATTGTCCGCAGGATCCCTGTGAACGCAGCCCTACAGCTCCGTCCGGATCATCTTCAGGATGCCGTCGATCTTGGCAGCTTCTTCTTTAAATTCAGCCTCCAGCATAGGCTTGGAAATGATGGCAAACTCATCCAGCTTAGCCAGGGTGATCACCTCTCTCGGCCCGAATGCCATCAGTTCAGCAATCCGCTCCTCCGGCGCTCCGGCCACCCGGATGAAATAGCGGAACCGATTGGCTCCCATAGGAGCGATCTCTTGCTTCTGGGCAGTCCAGCCCATCTTCACATTCCGGCTGACGTGCTTTGCCGCATCGATAATATCTGCCACCACCGCACTGGCAGTAGGCAGCTTTCCGGCGCCGCTTCCATAGTACATGGAGGTTCCCAGCATATTGCCCTTTACCAGAATTCCATTGAACACATCGCTTACCATATAAAGCGGATGCTCCTTGGTAATCATCAGCGGGACCACATAAGCGCTTACCATGCCGTCTGCCGCCATACGGCTGGCGCCTACCAGCTTAATGGACATGCCGATCTTATCTGCGTACAGAAAATCAACATCTGTGATCCCAGTGATTCCCTCGGTATAAATATCCTCATAATTTACTTCTTTGCCAGTAGCCATGGCAGTCAAAATGGCGATTTTTCTGCAGGTATCATGCCCTTCCACATCCGCCTCCGGATTCCGCTCCGCGTAGCCCAGATGCTGCGCCTCCTTCAATGCGGCGTCAAAGGACCAGCCATCCTTATCCATCTTGGTCAGTATAAAGTTTGTGGTGCCGTTTAAAACACCTGCGATCTCTTCAATCTGCTCTCCCATCAGGCAGCGGTAGAGGGGACGGATGATCGGAATACCGCCGCCTACACTGGCCTCAAAAAAGAAGTTGACTTCCTTTTCCCTGGCAATTTCCAAAAGCTCGGTACCATGAGCAGCAACCAGCGCCTTATTGGAAGTGGCCACATGTTTTCCCGCCAGCAGGCAGGCCTTTACAAATGGGTAAGCCGGATTCAGGCCTCCCATGGTCTCTACGACGATCTGCACGTCCGGATCCTGCTCAATCACAGAAAAATCGTGGATCAGCTTATCCTCAATGGAGCTTCCCGGGAATTCCCGAAGGTCCAGCACATACTTTAATGCCACCTCCTGGCCCACCGTCTTCGCTATGGTATCTTTGTTCTTTTCCAGGATTTCAGCCACACCAGAACCGATGGTGCCGTATCCCATAATCGCTACGTTCATCATAATCTCTTTACTCCCTGGCTAATATTTTCACATAATGGATTCCATCCATCTCTTCCATGTCCTCGACCATCTTAGAGACATTGCCGGTGTTGGCCCTGACCTCCACACTCAGCGTAAGCGTGGCAACTCCATTTACCGGAATACTCTGGTGGATCGTCAGAATGTTCGCCTTACACACAGCTACCACATGAAGCAAATCGGACAGCAATCCCTGCTCATCATCCATCTGGACTACCAGGGTTATGGTCTTTCCCTTTGTATTATCATAAAAGGGGAAGATGTCATCCTTATACTTATAAAAGGAGCTTCGGCTGATCCCCACCTTATCGGTAGCCTCCTGAACAGTAATGGCCCGCTCCGACTCTAAGAGTCGCTTCGCCTCCACTACCTTAAGAAGGACCTCGGGCACAGCCTTCTGCTTCACTACAAAATATTTGCTCTTATCTTCCATGGTCTCCTCCATCATCCGCCGAAAACGCATGTCCGTTTCTGAAGAACATTTGTGTTCGCAAGGAAGATATTAACACAATTGCAGGCGTAATGCAACTATTTTTTGTTCCGTCTTTTCACTCCTGTGCATGCTTATCCGGACATCCCAGACTCAGCCACTTTAAATACGCGCTGATAAACGGATCAATGCCGCCGTTTAATACCGCATCCGCATTGCCGCTCTCCTCGCCGGTCCGGTGATCCTTCACCATAGTATAAGGCTGCAGCACATAGGAACGGATCTGGTTGCCCCAGCCAATCTCCTTCACATCACCGCGGATGTCGGAGATCTTTTCCGCATTCTCCTGCTGCTTTAACATCAGAAGCTTTGTCTTTAACATCTGCATAGCCTTATCCTTGTTCTGGAACTGGGAGCGCTCATTCTGGCAAGTCACCACGATTC
>JAUNOF010000241.1 GCA_030537215.1 Lachnospiraceae bacterium | reverse complement strand
TTATGAGGAGTTAAAGGAGTGGTGGGAAAATGAAGAGTAGACCGGTTGTTATGGAGCATTTCTCCACAGTGCATACTTCCTTTGTGGTAAATTTTACATTCACGAATAATATAACGATTTTAATGGGAGATTCTGGGACGGGGAAAACTGCAGCTTTTTCTTTTATAAAAGAATGCATGGCAATGAATCCGAAAATTCTGTGTTTGGATTATTTTGATTATCAGAAAAACATAAAAGAGATTTTATGCCGGGCAAGCGGGAAACTGATAGTGATTGATAATGCAGATATTTTATTGGATGATGATGCAAGAAAATATATTTCTCAGGATGCTGCAAATCAGTACCTGCTTATCGGGAGAAATCCGAAGAATCTGTTTGCAACGAAAGAGAATCTCTTTGAACTGATAAGTGAAAAGGTAGGGGAACAGACGGAGTTTACGTTTCAACCGTATATGTAAATGGTTCTTAATAAATGATAGAGAATCAAAAGCGGAAAGGAAAGAAAAAATGGCAGAGTGGAAGAATGTTATGCGTTCTTAGTGCCTTGGCATGATTGTTCTGGGGGCGCTGGCGGCTTTCCTTGGCACCTACCGCCTGGTGAACAAAGGCTGGAAATTGGTTAAGACTATTCTCACTTTGTTTGTTGTTGGATTTGCCTGCTCTGCCATTGGAATTTTGGCATAAATTCCAACTTCTAACTTATTAAAGGAATATTTTTTAATAGAAGGCTCTATGGTATCAGAGGTGAAGTGTATGCTGGTAAAAGAAAAATCAGAACGGAATACATTAGAAATGGTGAGTGTGGAAGGGCTTGTCCCTCAAGACCACCTTTTACGAAAAATTGACAGTGCTGTTGACTTTACACATATTTATGACTTTGTAGAAGATCTTTACTGTGCAGACAATGGCCGGCCCAGTGTGGATCCGGTTGTCTTGTTTAAGATGGTATTGATTCAGCATCTCTATGGGCTCCCTTCCCTGCGGCGTACCGTGGAGGAAATCAACATGAACATTGCTTACCGTTGGTTTTTGGGATATCTTCTGAATGAGCCGATCCCTCACTTTGCGACCATCAGCTATAACTTCCGGCATCGCTTTACGGAAGATACCATAGAGAAGGTTTTTACATGGATTCTTTATGAGGCTCAGAAAAGCGGATACCTTTCCCCAGAAGTTGTTTTCCTGGATGGTACGCATATCAAAGCGAATGCCAATATAAACAAAAAAATGAAAAAAGCCATTCCTGCGGCTGCCAGAACCTATGAAAAACAGCTGATGGAAGAAATCAATGAAGACAGAAAAGCACATGGAAAAAAGCCATTTGATGGCGGTTCAGGCAGTGGAGCGGAAAAACAAAAAGAGATTACCGTGTCCACAACCGATCCGGAAAGCGGTATCTTTCACAAAGGAGAACATAAACGCTGCTTTGCATATGAGGCCCATACTGTGTGTGACAGGCATAACTTCATACTGGATACCGTGATCACCAGTGGAAACGTCCATGATAGTGTCGCATTTGATGCGCTGTATGAGAGAGTCACGGAGCGATTTCCTGAAATAAAAATCGTTACGATGGACGCAGGATATAAAACGCCATGGATCTGTAAACGAGTGATCGATGATGGGAGGGTGCCTTCGCTGCCGTATAAGCGTCCGATGACAAAGGCAGGATTTCATGAATGGTATAAATATGTATATGATGAATATCTGGATATCGTCATCTGTCCGGAATATAAGAGTCTGCTGTACAGCACAACAAACAGAGAGGGATATCGGGAATACAAAAGTCTGAATTACCAGTGTGGGAATTGTCCGACCAGGAATCTATGCACAGAAAGCAAAAGCTGTCAAAAGGTAGTGACACGTCATATCTGGGCGGACTATATCGAACGGGCAGAGGATATCCGTCATTCTCCAGAGGGAAAGGGAAGTTATAAGCTGCGCTCCCAAACGATAGAACGGGTATTTGCAGATGCGAAAGAGAAATATGGGATGAGATATACACCGTACCGAGGATTAAAACGGGTGAGTATGTGGGTACGGCTTAAATTTGCTGCCATGAATCTAAAAAAGCTGGCGATGTGGAGGTGGAAAAAGGACCATTTTCCACTGAGAAAATGCAAAAAACAATATCATACAGAAAAAGAACCTCTATTTTGCCGTGGCTTAATAGGGGTTCTTTGACAGTCTGACGCCAGTATTTCTACTGACGTGATATCCTCGTATAGAATGTAGTTATGGAAATTTTAGACTTCTTGAGCCGTATCATGAGTATTCTTGTAGGCGTGGCAACACTGACCGAAAAGGGAATAGCTTACATACGGAACAGAAAAGCAAGGACAGCAAAAGACCCATCAGCAAGCTTGGCGGCTCCTAATGGGTCGAGAGACGATTGCATAAGCAACCGTTGATTGACTAAGGGCGGCAGCAATATCGCCGCCTTTT
>JAUNOF010000087.1 GCA_030537215.1 Lachnospiraceae bacterium | reverse complement strand
GGAAAAAATTTAAAAAAATTTAATCAGAGGCGTAGAACAAGTGGCAAACTCGGGTAGAAAGGCTAAATGCCGCCCCTTTATGTTCAGCTTTGAGAAGGACGGCAAACTGTGGTTCAATACCGGCAACTTCAAGGAAGTTTACAAAGAGCTGCAGGCAAATCCCTATATCCAGATCAGCGTTTCTTCCCCGACTTACCAGTGGATTCGTCTCAGCGGCAAGGCTGTTTTTGTGGATGATAAAGCAATTAAGGAAGCAGCACTTGAGAATCCTATTGTTAAGGGAAACTATCAGACTGCTGACAATCCGGCCTTTGAAGTGTTCTATCTGGAGGATGCCCATGGTGTGATCGCTGACTTTTCCGGCAATCCGCCTTACGAGTTTTAAAGCTGAAAATTAACAAAAACGATATTCATAATAATCTTCATTGTGCTTCCGGCCGCTTTCATTTATAAGCATATCCATACAAAAAGAGGGGCATTGCTCAGCCTGTCTGTTTCCACTATGCTTGTCAGCGTTATAAGTATATTTTTGAATGCATATATTGCATTCCCTATGTATTCTTCTCTGTATGGAATGCCTATGGAAGCTATTTTGGAAATGGGCTCCTCAGTTAATCCGCTGGTACATGACAATATTACCTTAATGCTGTATGGGGTATTCCCTTTTAATCTAATTAAGCATGGAGTTACTTCTTTTGTGACATATCTGGTTTATAAAAGATGCGGAAATGCACTGCGGTCTTTGCTTGATGTTCGTAGAGTAGCTTCTGCTATACAATAAGGAGAGTGTTTTATGGAGAATTTTTCATGGTCTATTCCTCCGGATCATAATTTAGAGGATAAAATTGTAAAACGTGAAAAGGCGGATGTAGTTATCATTGGTGCAGGCCATGCTGGAACCTGTGCAGCCAGGAGTGCAGCAGAAGCCGGAGCGTCTGTTATTGTGCTGGAGCAGCAGCCAGAGGAAAAACAATGGATACTGGGTATTGGTGAGATCGGTCATATCAATTCCCGGTGGCAGGCTAAACACGGTTTAGCGTCTGTAAATGTGGACGAATTTGTTAATGATTGGCAGCTTCGCACCAATAACCGTTCTAATGTGCGCTTGATCCGTACTTATGCGGAGAAGTGCGGAGAGTGCTTTGATTGGTTCATAGAACCGCTGACGCAGGAAGAACAGGATGGGATTCACCCTGCTTTGACCCCGCCCAGCCCCAATTTTCCCCACGCAATTAACGGTCTGAAAGCATGGCCAGGTACGCCCAAAATGGGTGTTGCGTTACAAAATAAGGCTGTGAAAGGAAATCAGAGATTGGCAAAGGAGCGGGGGGCACGGTTTTTTTTCCGTGTTCGTGCTTGCCAGTTGACCAAAGAAAATGACCGTGTGACTGGCGTGGTGGGACAGCTTCCTGATGGCAGCTATTGCCTTTTTGAGGCTCATAAGGGTGTTCTTTTAGCAGCGGGTGATTACAGTAAAAATGAGGCTATGTGCCGGGATTTGCTGACAGAGGCAGCCGATTTGATTGATGAGGGTGATTGGAGTGGCCACGGCTGGGACGGCAGCGGCATCCGAATGGGGGTATGGGCTGGCGGACGGCTGGAACCACGTTCTCATGCCGCTGTAGGAGGAAACTACTCGTTCCCCGGCTTTGATGTGTTGGGGTCTACTGCAGTTTTGCGGGTGAATAAACACGGCAGGCGTTATTCTGATGAAGGCTTCGGCACTCATATTCTGGCAGCTTTGGCCGGAGCCAGACAGCCCAATGGGATGCTCTGGGGCGTCTTTGACGATAATATACGGGATCAGATTACCTACCAAGCCCCTTGCCATGCGGTGTTTGACTACACCGATCCGAAGGAAATGGTTGAACTGGATGAAGCGCTGGAAAAGGCGCGTGCAAATAAAGGCAGGGCCACATTCAATCAGGACATGACTGGAACTCGCCGTCCTCTCTATTGCGCTGACACTCTGGAGGAACTGGCCGCGCTGATGTTTGAAATACCGGAGGTGCGTACAGTTTTTCTGGAAGAGGTGGCGCGATACAATGAGCTGTGCCACGCCGGGAAGGATGTGGATTTTGGAAAAGATCCACATCTGCTACATTCCATTGAAAAAGCGCCTTTCTATGCTTGTGGTCAAATCAAAGACAGCCATAAACCCGGCGGACAGTCCTTGAAACTGCTGGTAACAGTCAGCGGTTTGCTGACTAACGAGCATCAGCAGGTTCTGGATGGGGACTTTGAACTGATTCCTGGTTTATTTGCTACCGGAAATTGCTGCGGCGGGCGGTTTGGTTTCCAATATACGACTTCTCTGCCGGGGCAGAGCATCAGTATGGCTCAGACTATGGGCAGAGAAGCAGGTCGATGGATAGCTGAACATTAATAGGAGGTAAACATGGGAAACTGTGGCACCTGCAAAATGCCTGTCAGGCAAAGCGTATCTACCGCAAAGGTGATCCTGACCCTAACAAATAAATATAGGCAGCAGAATTGAGGTGATATTTAATGTTTTTAAGGAGCTTGACAAACAAATCTACCGAAACTTACTCAGATAAGCTGAAACAACTAAAGACTGCGCTGAATGACGCAGATGCGGTTGTTATTGGAGCTGGTTCCGGCTTATCCACCGCAGCAGGATTTACCTATTCCGGAGAACGCTTTGAGCGGTATTTCCATGATTTTGCAAAAAAATATCACATTAGCGATATTTATTCAGGTGGATTTTATCCTTTTCAGACTCTGGAAGAATATTGGGCGTGGTGGAGCCGACATATTTGGGTAAACCGTTATATGAATGCTCCGAAACCAGTATATGAGGATCTTCTTGCGCTGGTTCAGGACAAGGACTATTTTGTACTGACAACAAATGTGGATCATTGTTTCCAAAAGGCTGGCTTTGATAAACACAGAATGTTTTATACCCAGGGGGATTATGGTCTGTTCCAGTGCAGTGAACCCTGTCATAGTGATACTTACGATAATGAAGATATTGTTCGTAAAATGGTAGAGGCTCAAGGTTACACGATTACAGAAAGAAATGATCTGATTATAGAAAATGGGAAACCGCTTAAAATGACTGTTCCGTATGAATTCGTTCCATACTGTCACAAATGTGGGAAGCCGATGAATGTCAATCTACGCAGCGATAGTACGTTTGCAGAGGATAAGGGGTGGGCTGAAGCCCAGAACCGTTATTGTGATTTCCTCCGCCGCCACAGGAATCTTCACATTTTATTTTTGGAACTTGGAGTAGGTGCAAACACCCCGGTTATTATAAAATATCCGTTCTGGAAAATGACAGCAGCGAATCCGAAGGCAATTTATGCTTGCATCAATTATGGGGAGGCGTTTTGCCCGCGGGATATTGATAAACAGTCGATCTGCCTGGATGCGGATATAGGAGCGGTGCTGGAAGACTGGCAATAAAAAAAGATAAAATCATGAGACCGATTTATATTAACCATCAAAATGTAAAAGAAACGGTCTTGCTGATGAAGCATGGCCGGATATAAAAATGCAACGAATAAGGCAGGAGCTGGCAAGACAACGATTCCAAGAACCTTGGAAAAGATTTACAAGAAAAATAAATGACATAGCAGCAGACCTGTCATTTGAATACGTTGCCCTGCATGTAGGGCAAAAAGCAAGCCTATACCCCTCAAGCTTGAGGGGCAGAGGAGTTGAGATGCCGAAGGTATTTTTTATATAACGTGAACAAGGTACAGCTGCTTCATGGCTCATGAATCAGCCGTGAGCGATGAAGCAGTAATACCAGGTGAAACAACCGTCAGCAGCGAAGCCGCCATAAGTCGAGACAGTCATAAACAGCGAAGCCGCCATAAGCAGTGAAGTAACCATAAGTGGTAAATCAGTTGTAAGCAGCGAAGGAGCAGGAGAATCAGCAGATCATCGCACCTCCTGCAGCCTGCAGCCCGGCACTGCCACCAGAGAGTAATTGGTGTGATAGATCACGAAGCCAGGTGCAGCTCCGGCCACCTTTTTCACAAATTTTTTCTGGATATAGTCGATCTCTACTTTTTCATTTTCCCGTCCTTTTGAATAGTAGGCAGCCAGTGCGCCTGCCTCCTCAAACACCCGGTCCGGCAGCTCTTTTCCCTCTGATTTCACAATCACATGGGAGCCGGGCATTCCCTTTGCATGGAACCACCAGTCATTTCCGGTGGCAAACTTAAAGGTCAGCTCTTCATTCTGGTAATTATTTTTCCCTACATAGATATGAAAGCCATCGCTGGAAATATAATGAAATGGCTTACTGGTGATTTTCGGCTTTTTGGCGCCGGCATGCCGCTTTTTGATATAACCGTATTCCATTAATTCTTCCTTGATCTGAACCAGATCCGCCTCCTGAAGGGCGATGTCCAGAGCAGAGCTGATGGATTCCAGATGATCGATTTCCTTCTTGGTTTCTTGTGTCAGTTCGTTTAAGGCTTCATAGGTTCGTTTCAGCTTGTTATATTTTTCAAAAAAACGCTGGGCATTTTCCTGAGCAGTCATCTGCGGGTCCAATGTGATGGTAACATCCTGATTGGTATAATAATTGAAGCAGGTCAGCTTCGTTTCTCCGCCCTCCAGCTCATAGCCGTAGGTGTTTAACAATTCCCCGTAAATCCGGTACTTTTCCCGCTTCCCTGTGTCCTTCAGCTGCTTTTCCTGAAGATCGTATTTTTTATAATTCCGCTCCAGGGCGGTCTGCACGATACGGCGCAGGTCTGCTGACTTTTGGCGGATGCGGGTGATGGTATTTTTAGATGCGTAGTAGGTTTCCAGCACGCTGCTGATGGATTGGAAGGAACGAGCGCGGTAGCGTGCCCCGGTAAAGCAGGTGAGGGGGAGAGCGGCAAACTCCACAGGCTCCGCTTCTGTCCAATCCCAGGAATTGTCCATGTTTTCATTCTTCCAGGAATCCTCTGTATCCTCACCGGATCTTTCTTCCGGCTCCTTTTTGCCCATTCCCAGCGCTTCCCGCAGCTCTTCATCCTCTGCCAGAATATCCTCTGCCAGGCCGTTATTTAGCAGATTGTTTTTGTACAGGCTGTTTTTCTGTACAGCATCTTCTTCCGGAATATCTTTCCCCATCGCATCCTCCTCCCAGTCTGCAAAATCTCCTTCATAGACAATATTGGGGGTGAACTTTCCATCCCGAATATCATCCATCATCCGGTCAAAGGTGTGGTATAAATGAATCAGCTCCACCTGAGAAAGTTCATTGGCAGACAGATCTCCATCAATGGATGCCAGATGGCAGACTTCCTCCCCGATGATCGGGCTGATGCCGGTCAGTTTCTGATAAAGCGCCTTGGAAACCGGCATGGGAGCGCTGTGGATCGCCTCCATAAATTCTGCTTCTGATGTGGTAAACGGATCCAGCTTGTCCACGGTATGGGGAATAAAATAGTCCCGGCCCGGAAGCACTTCCCGCACCGAGCTTACCTGGGCGGAGATATGCTTGATGCTGTCCAGGATCATGCCGTCCTCCCGGCAGAAGATAATATTGCTGTGCTTTCCCATCATCTCAATGATCAGCCGCTTCCGGCACAGATCCCCCAGCTCGTCCAGATGCTCCAGCTTCATCTCAATGATCCGCTCCAGCCCCGGCTGGCTTACCTCCAGGATCTTTGCATTTCCGATATGCTTCCGCAGCAGCATACAGAAGTTGGGCGCCGTCAGCGGACTCTGTTTGTTGGCTTCCGTCATATAGATCAAGGGAAGACTTGCGCTGGCCGAAACCAGAAGCCGGTAGTTGGTTTTATGATTTTTTATCGTAAATAAAAGCTCATCCTTCTCTGGCTGCGCGATCTTGGAAATCTTGCCTCCTTCGATGGTCTGCTTTAATTCATATACTAAGTTTGCAATTGTAATTCCGTCAAATGCCATGTGAGCCTCCTTACCAGCGCCCACGTTTGTGAGCTTTCTTTATTATAATGTTATGATGTGGGTGTCAAAAGGTATTTTGACACCTATGATATCAGATTGTTCCGCACTACGTGCTCCCACAATCCTCAAAAACATTCATAATCCGCTCATTTTTCTTCGAAAAATGGCTACTTATTCATGTTTTTGGCGGGTCCCAAGGTCAAAAATCTTCTTGCAAGCAAGCTTGCATCAGATTTCCGACCTTTTGACCCTGATATCATGTTATTAAATGATCGGGTTGCTGTGAACACATGTGACCAGCAGCTATTTTGGCCCTGCCGACCATGATTATATCATAGATTGGAGAATCTGTCTCTCACAACTTTTTTATTGACTTGCCCCACATCTTGCCTTATAATGTAAACTAACTATGGCGAAAGAGAGGCTAGTGCTATGTTAAAAAGCATGACTGGTTTCGGCAGGTACGAAACAGTGACGGACGAGTATAAGATTTCTGTCGAAATGAAAGCCGTAAATCACCGGTATCTGGATTTAAGCATCAAGATGCCGAAGAAATTCAACTACTTTGAAGCATCCATCCGGACGCTTTTGAAAAAGTATATCCAGCGGGGGAAAGTTGATTTATTTATCATCTATGAAGATTACACGGAAGGCAACATGTGCCTGAAGTACAACTGTTCATTGGCTGCTGAGTACATGGAGGCATTCCGGAAGATGGCGGAGCAGTTTGGCATCCAGAATGATGTGACGGTATCCACCCTTTCTAAGTGCCCCGAGGTTCTGACCATGGAGCAGGTGCCGGAGGATGAAGAGCATCTTTGGCAGGTATTGTCCCAGGGAATTGAGGCGGCAGCACAGCGTTTTGTGGAGACCCGCATCACAGAAGGGGAGCACCTGAAGGAAGATTTGATTAAGAAGCTGGACTACATGGCGGAGCTGGTAGCCTGCATCGAGGAGCGTTCTCCACGGATCATCGAGGAATATCGGAGAAAACTGACGGAGAAGGTGCAGGAGCTTCTGAATGGCGCTGCTGTGGATGAGAACCGGATCGCCACAGAGGTGACGATCTACGCAGATAAGATCTGTACCGATGAAGAGATGGTTCGATTAAAGAGCCATATTGAGACCATGAAAAGCAAGCTGATTGCAGGCGGCAGCATCGGCCGTGAACTGGATTTCATTGCCCAGGAGATGAACCGGGAAGCGAATACCACCCTGTCTAAGGCCAATGACCTGGAAACAGCAGATAAAGCCATTGCATTAAAGACTGAGATCGAAAAGGTGAGAGAGCAGATTCAAAATATTGAATAACAAATATCTGGAATTACAAGTCGGAGGAATGTTATGAATCAGCAGGGAATCTTAGTAGTGATCTCCGGATTTTCCGGAGCCGGAAAAGGCACTTTAATGAAGGCCTTGATGGAAAAGTATGACAATTATGCATTATCGGTATCTGCAACTACCCGCCAGCCGCGGTCCGGAGAGGTAGATGGCAGAGAATATTTCTTTGTATCCCAGGAGCATTTTCAATCCATGGTGGAGAATGATGCCCTGATCGAGTACGCACAGTATGTAGAGAATTTTTACGGCACGCCGAAAGATTATGTGGAGAAGCAGCGTGCAGCCGGTAAGGATGTGATTCTGGAGATCGAGATCCAGGGCGCATTAAAGATTAAGAAAAAGTTCCCGGAAACCTTATTGCTGTTTGTGATGCCCCCCAGCGCAGAGGAGCTGAAACGCCGCCTGGTAAGCCGGGGAACAGAGCCGTTAGAGGTGATCGAGGCCAGGCTGAAGCGGGCTGCCGAGGAAGCAGTAGGGATTGAGGCTTATGATTACATTGTGATCAATGACACCATTGACACCTGCGTGGAGGAGCTTCACCAGCTGATCCAGGCACAGCATAATAAAACTTCCAATCGTCTTGATCTCATCAATGAGATGCGAAAGGAATTAAGTCAGCTTTAAAATTTTATATAAAAGGATTTGAAATCAATTGTTTTCATCGAAAGGAGATTTTACATGTTACGTCCATCATACAGTGATTTAATCGAAGCAGTAAACAGCGACATCGAACCAGGTGAGCAGCCGGTGGTACAGAGCCGTTATTCTATTGTGATCGCTGCTTCCAAGAGAGCAAGACAGCTGATCGATGGCTCCGAGCCGTTAGTAGGAGGTTCCTACCGGAAGAAACCATTATCTGTGGCGGTTGACGAGCTTTATAAGGGTAAGGTAAAGATCATTGGCGAGGAAGAGTCGGAAGAGGAAGCTGCTTTAGCAGGCTTAGAGCCGGAAGCAGAAGCTACAGAAACAATTGAAGCAGAGGAAGCAGAGGCTGCACAGGCGCAGTAAAGAACAAAGGGAGGGATTGCGAACAGATTCGTTTTGTAAGGCCCTCCTTTAATTGGCTTATATGTGAAAGCAGTTACATGATTTCCAATACAAATTACATGACAAGAAACTGAGGATTAGAACGCGATTATGAAAATTTTATTTGTTTCACTGGGCTGTGATAAAAATCTGGTGGATACGGAAAAGATGCTGGGAGTGCTGGGAAAGGAAGGCTTTTCCTTCACGGATTCTGAGGATGAGGCAGATATTATTGTGGTGAATACCTGCTGCTTCATCGGGGATGCCAAAGAGGAGAGTGTAAACACGATCCTGGAAATGGCCCAGTATAAAGAGTCTGGTAATTGCAAGGCTCTGATTGTCACCGGCTGCCTGGCGCAGCGCTACAAGGATGAGATTCTGACAGAGATCCCGGAGGTGGATGGAATTCTAGGAACCTCCACTTATGATGAGATTGCCAGGGTCATCCAGACGGTACTGGCAGGAAAGGAGACCCATATTTCCTGTTTCCATGACATTGACCTGCTGCCGAAGACCACATCCGGCCGTATGATGACCACAGGGGGGCATTATGCCTTCTTAAAGATCGCAGAGGGCTGCGACAAGCATTGTACCTACTGTATCATCCCTTCTCTGCGGGGAAGATACCGCAGTGTTCCCATGGAGGAGCTGATCCAGGAAGCCAAGGAGCTTGCCGGGGAAGGAGTTAAGGAGCTGATCCTGGTGGCTCAGGAAACCACATTGTATGGTGTGGACTTGTATGGTGAAAAACGGCTTCCGGCTCTCCTCAGAGAGCTTGCAGCGATCTCGGGCATCCAGTGGATCCGCATCCAGTACTGCTATCCGGAGGAGATCACGGATGAACTGATCCAGGTGATCAAGGAGGAGGATAAGATCTGCCATTATCTGGACATGCCCATTCAGCATGCCAGCGATATTGTTTTAAAGCGGATGGGACGCAGGACGAACCAGAAGGAGCTGCGGGATATCATTGAAAAGCTGCGGCGGGAGATCCCGGATATTGCCATCCGCACTACCTTGATTTCCGGATTCCCCGGAGAAACCCAAGAGGACCATGAGGAGCTGATGGCTTTTGTGGATGAGATGGAGTTTGAACGTCTTGGCGTATTCCCCTACTCTCTGGAGGAGGACACCCCAGCAGCTCTGCTTCCGGACCAGATTCCTCAGGAGCTTAAGGAGGAACGGCGGGATGAGATCATGGAGCTGCAGCAGGAGATCGTTTTCGAGAAATCGGAGTCTATGGTGGGACGCATCCTGGATGTGATGATCGAGGGCAAGGTGGCAGATGAAGCTGCCTATGTGGGCCGCACCTATATGGACAGTCCCAATGTAGATGGTTTGATTTTTGTCAATGCAGACCTGGAACTGATGAGCGGCGATTTCGTTCGTGTCAAGGTGATCGGGGCTGCAGAATATGATTTGATAGGAGAGGTGTACGATGAATCTGCCCAATAAACTGACCACCGCAAGAGTGATCTTGATCCCATTTTTTGTATTTTTCCTTCTGTACCAGGGAGGAAGCAACCTGACATTCCGCTACATTGCCCTTGCCATCTTTATCATTGCTAGTCTGACCGATCTGTTAGACGGAAAAATCGCAAGAAAATACAATCTGGTTACTAATTTCGGCAAGTTTATGGATCCCCTTGCAGATAAGCTGCTGGTGTGCTCGGCGCTGATCTGCCTGATCCAGCTGGGACAGCTTCCTGCCTGGATGGTCATTATCATTATCAGCCGTGAATTTATCATCAGCGGCTTCCGCCTGGTAGCATCGGACAACGGAATCGTTATCGCCGCCAGCTACTGGGGGAAATTTAAGACCACGTTTCAGATGATCGCTGTGATACTGCTGATTTTAAACATTCCGGCATTATCCCTGATCACTGCTGTGTGTGTGTGGATTGCATTAGCTCTTACGATTATTTCATTAGTTGATTACATTATGAAGAATCACAAGGTACTGACAGAAGGGAGTATGTAAGAATTATGGTTTGCGAATTAATATCGGTGGGAACCGAGCTGCTTCTGGGGAATATTGTTAATACCAATACCCAGTTTCTGGCAGAGAAATGTGCCCTCTTGGGCCTTTCTATGTATCATCAGGTTACAGTAGGCGATAACAAGGATCGTCTGGCAGAAGTGATCCGAGCTGCTTTAAAGCGTTCGGATATCGTGATTCTGTGCGGCGGCCTGGGGCCTACGGAGGATGACCTGACAAAGGAGGTCTGTTCTGAGGTTATGGACTTCCCGCTGGTGGAGGATGCCCACACGAAAGGCCGTCTGGTGGAATACTTTAAAAACAGCATTTATAAGCAGATCACAGACAATAACTGGAAGCAGGCCATGGTTCCGGACGGCGCAAAGGTTCTGGATAATGACAACGGCACTGCTCCCGGACTGATCCTGGAGAAGTACGGAAAATCCGCCATCCTTCTCCCAGGGCCGCCAAACGAGCTGATTCCTATGTTTATGAACCAGGTGTATCCTTATCTTCAGAACCTTCAGCCGGAGATTATCCGGTCCCAGATGGTGAAGATCTGCGGCGTTGGAGAAAGCCGTGTGGAGGATATGCTGCTGGACTTAATTGACAAGCAGACCAATCCCACCATTGCCACCTATGCCAAAACCGGTGAGGTCCATCTTCGGGTGACTGCCAAGGCTGCCAGTGAGGAGGAGGCCGACAAGCTGATTAAGCCGGTGGTGAAGGAGATCAAAAAACGGTTCGGCGACAGTGTTTATTCCGTAAAAGAAGACGAAACCCTGGAGATGGCAGTGGTAAAGCTGTTAAAGAAGCTGGAGCTGACTGTAACAACAGCGGAATCCTGTACCGGCGGTATGCTGGCCGCCCGTTTGGTTAATGTTCCTGGTGTTTCGGATGTATTCCGGGAAGGATTTATTACATACGCGAATAAATCCAAACGCAAGATCCTGGGCGTCAGCAAGAGCACCTTGAAAAAGTACGGCGCTGTCAGCGAGCAGACTGCAAAGGAGATGGCAACCGGCGGCGTATTCGCTACGGATGCAGATGTGTGCATCGCCATCACTGGATTAGCCGGCCCTGACGGCGGAACGGATGAGAAGCCGGTTGGACTGGTTTATATTGCCTGCTATTTAAAGGATAATGTTACCGTAGAAAAATACCAGTTTAAGGGCGACCGCAATAAGATCCGGGAACAGTCAGTGGTTAAGGCGCTGGATCTGCTTCGCCGTTCAATCTTAGATAATTATCGGTAAATTCAGGAGGATATGATTTTGGAACGCCGAAATGGAAAAAGAATGCTGGCGGCTGCCTGCCGCTACGCTTACAGCAGGTTTGTGCTGAATGACTACATGTTTTATGAGATGCTTTCAGAAAGCTCGGTATCGTCACAGCGGCAGGCCGGATTTCAGGATACCTTTTTAAACCTGACAGGACGCTTCCTGCAGGGGGAATACCCGCTGCAGGAGCTGGATGTACTGCGCCGTCAGATCATTGAAGAAATGGCCGTTATCACTTCTTATGTGGACTGTTTTCAGATCTATGAGCATGTGCTGAATCGAATGGAGGGACGATTCTCAGAGGAAACCCATCCGCTGATCGATGATGAGGCTGTGGTGGACGAGATTATGAGATATATCGTTTCTGCCAAGGAAAGTGCAGAGCAGAATGAGCGGATCAAATCCGTGCTGGAACAGCTTCCAGTGCGGTTTACCAAGGCAAAGTTCTTCTCTCTGGTCTCTCAGGCTCTGTCCATCTATGAAGGAACCGACAAAAGAAGCCTGGAGGATGTGCTCTACATGATCCGCACTGAGGCAATGCTGGAGCTTCCTGAGGATATGGAAACGGGACATGAAGAGCTGTACCGTATTCTGGAGAAGCTGCGGGGCGGCAATTATAAAAATATGACTGCCGAAGGGTTTCAGGAGCTGTTAAGCAGCCTGACCCTGGCAGAAGAAATGCTGTCAAATGCTTCTTCTGACTGTATGATTATGATGGATCTGGTCAATGATTTCTATGTCATCTGCCTTACCCGTCCCGATACCTTGATGGATAATCAGGAGGAGGCTTTGTTCCATTCCATCATTTCCAATGTGTGGGAGAAGCTGAGCCAGAAGGATTACTCCATGCCGGAGGAGGAGATGGATGATCTTCTGATCCAGATGGAAGGCAGGCAGGAGCGCTACTATGAACAGTGGTCCGCCTATGAGATGGTCGATCTGGAATCGGTTCCGGCAGCAGAGAAGACTTCGGAAGAATATCAGAAGCTGTGGAAGATCGACCGTCTGCTTTCTACCAGCTCCTTTATGACCTTGGACCAGGAGGAGATCCCGGAAGAGGAAGGCATTCTTTTAAGCCGCAGGGCTGTAGAAGAACTGTGTGAGCCGCTGTTTGCTGATCTGGAAGCAGCATGGAAGGGAATGCCCAAGTGTGTGGTTCGTGCCGTGATGGCAAAGCTTTTGGCCGTTCTTCCCATGTTTTTTACTTCCTCTGATGAGATCCGGCAGTTTGTCAGCGGCGCCTTAGCTGCCTGCACCGACCTTCCGGAGAAGAATGCCAGCGTTGATTTAATTCGTATGATCATGGAGAATGAAGATGCTTTGGTATAAAAAGCTTTATATCGGTGAAATGGCAGAGAAAAAACGATTTGCCATCATACAGAAGATCCGCTCCGGGGCAGTCCCTGCATTTGCTTATGTGATTGTCCCGGCTGCCAATCCCAGGAACCTGCTGGATATCTATCCTGCTGCAGAGGTCTGCACGCCCCAGGAGGAGGAACGGCGCAGACAGGAGGGAAGGGAACTGCTGATTCTGGGAATCGCCTGGGGTTATCAGGATGCACTGCAGCTGGCAGGGCGGATGGTGGATGAGATTTACCGCGCTACCGGAGGCTTTGATTTCAGAAGCTATCTGGGGCTGGCGGAATACGATTCGGGTGTGACGGAATGATTCATATACTTTGCTTGCTTTTAAAGATAATTGGCTGGATATTACTGGGGATTCTGGGAATTATTCTCGGAATCCTGCTTTTCGTGCTGTTTTCTGC
>JAUNOF010000240.1 GCA_030537215.1 Lachnospiraceae bacterium | reverse complement strand
GCCATATTGGCCTGTGCGCCGGAATGCGGCTGTACATTGGCATAATCGCAGCCAAACAGCTTCTTTGCACGCTCGATGGCGATGGTCTCCACCACGTCCACACACTGGCATCCTCCATAATAACGCTTTCCAGAGTATCCTTCTGCATACTTATTGGTTAAAACGGTACCCATTGCCATCATAACCGGCTCCGATACAATATTTTCCGAAGCAATCAGCTCCAGATTCCGTCTCTGTCTTGCTGCTTCAGCCTGAATGGCCTGTCCCACCTCTTCATCATACTGAGCGATAAAATCCATTACCTGATTTACCATATTTCTACCTCATTTCCACTTGATTTCCTGATACTACCAATATATAGCCCAAAGCTTTGTTCTCCATTTTACCACGTTAAAGTGTAATGTCAAGTATTTTGCCAAAACTACACTTACTCAAACCGGTACTGCCGAAGCACTACCTGAATACTTCGCCTTCCGTTATACTCATTGATCTCCGGATAATAGATCACATCCATAAATCGGCTGCCGCCCATCTCCTCCATAAATCCATCTCCGTCTCCAAACCAGCGGGCTTCCATAGGAAGGCCGGATTCCGTTACCAGGGAAAGCATTACTACATTCCGGTTCTTGCCCGCCACCCGGGCGCTGCGGATCCGCAGATGCCGCTGGGCAAACTGCGGCTTTTCATTTCCCTGGCCAAATGGTTCAAGAAGGCTTAGTTCCTGGATCAGCGGCTCATTCACATACTCCATGGGAAGGGCCACATCAATCCAGATCTTTTCCACGAAATCCGCCTCTGTCAGCTTCTGGTGTGCATTGGCATTCAGCCGCCTGCGGAATTCCTCTACCCTTTCTTCCTCCAGGGATAGTCCAGCCGCCATGGGGTGGCCGCCGAATTTCAAAAGCAGATCCTGTACTTCCACCAGAGCCTCAAACATATGATAGCCTTCAATGGAACGGCCGGAACCCTTTACTGCCTCCTCTCCCTTCGTCAGTACAATGGATGGTTTATGATACCGTTCCCGAAGCCGCCCGGCCACAATGCCGGCCAGGGATTCATGGCAGTCCGGCAGATAAACCACCAGCACCCAATCCTCCAGATACTGCTCCTCCACCTGGGCTGCCGCTGCCTCCACACCCTTCGCTGTCATATCCTTTCGTATGTCATTTAATTCCTTCAGCTTATCCGCCAGCCGGTCTGCCTCCTGCTCATCCTCCGACAGCAGCATGGATAAGGCAAGCTTAGCCGTTTCCAGGCGGCCGCTGGCATTTAAGCAGGGCCCGATCACAAAGCCTACATGATAGGCAGTGATCCGGTCCGGATTCAAATTATTTTTCTCAATCAGCTTCCGAAGGCCAAGATTCCTGGTCCGCCCCATCCGTTTTAAGCCTTCCTTTACCACAATCCGGTTTTCATCCTGAAGCTTCATCACATCTCCAACGGTAGCCAGTGCTGCAAATTCCATCAACTCCAGCCATTCCTCCTCCGGCACTCCAAAAATACGGTACAGCCCCTTTACCAGCTTGTAGGCAACCATTCCGCCGCAGATATCCGGGTATGGGTAGCGGCCGTCCTTCCGCTTTGGATTCACCACCGCTGCCGCTTTGGGCAGAAGATCCTTTCCCTGATCATCCTGCCGGATATCATGATGATCCGTCACAATCACCGTCATGCCAAGCTCCCATGCCAGCTCCATCTGATTAAGGGCAGCGATCCCATTATCGCAGGTCAGGATCGTGTCAATACCATCCGCTCCTGCTGCCCGGACGATAGCTTCATTGATCCCGTATCCGTCCTTAATCCGGTCCGGAATCTCATAGTCTGCCTTCGCCCCCACCCTGCACAGCGCCCGGTAAAGCAGATAGGTAGAGCAGATCCCATCAATATCATAATCTCCAACGATCCGAATCCGCTTTCCTTCCTCTATTTTTCGCTGCAGGATCTGCAGCGCTCTTCCCATATCCGGCAGCAGCATGGGCTCATATAGATCTTCAACCGTTCCGTGAAGATACTGGTATACCGCATCCAGTCCGATCACATCCCGGTTGCGGATGATCCTGGCTGTTACCGGGCTGACGCCTACAGCGGCGCCGATGGCGTTGAAATCTGCTTTTTTTGATTGTACCATCCATTGCGTTTTTGTCATGCTTCTGTTCTCCATTTTGCGTCATTCTGTATTTCAGCTCAAAGCAGATAAGTGCACATCATTGCACAAAGCGCTTTTCACAGCATTCAGAAAAGTGAGAGCTTTCTTGAATGTTATGAAAAAGACCACCACAACGGCAGTCTTTTCATAATTCTTATAACAGTTTTTTCACCTGCTCAAATGTAACATTTTCATATCCTTTGTTCTCAATTACCGCCTTCCACAAGCCAACTGGATCTGGAATATATTTCTTCAAGGAATGGACGAGAGCAGTTAAACCAATATTGATACCTTCCATTTTACTTTC
>JAUNOF010000086.1:11898-13416 GCA_030537215.1 Lachnospiraceae bacterium | reverse complement strand
CCTCCACAACCTCTGCCTTCGGGTCTTCGCCTTTCACTTCCTCGACCACTGCTGCCTTTGGCTCTTCGCCTTTCACTTCCTCAAAGGCCTCGTCCTTCATCTTTTCAACTGGTACTTTTGCCGCAGCCTTTTTTGTTGCTTTTTTCATCGGGGCTTCTTTCTTACTGATTGCTTTGTTTTCTTTTAATTTACCCATATGATACCTCCCAAATCAGCCAGAGCATATTATATTTTGATGTTGTCTGTTAATCCAATTTTCTTTTTTGGATTCCAGATCAATCATCTTTGCCACTAATTGTATCATACTTTACAAATGAAATCTATCTATTAAACAACCGAAAATCCACTTCTTATATCCCTGCGGCTATGGTTCCCCTGCCGGACGACTGAGGATTCCGCAATATCACGAACCAAAGAATGAGCCATACCCTCCAAAGAACAAGATCCCAAGCGCCGCCGACAGCCCGATCACCTTCGGCACCGACCACTTAAATTTCAGGAGCAAAATCAGCACCACAGCCCCGATCCCCAGCTTAACAAAATTCACAGATGTCCCATCCAAATAATTGGTCTGGATCAGGCTGATGATAACGCTGAGCAAAAGCCCTACGCACACCGGCCGGATCACCCACAGAATTTGTTCAAACATACTGCTCTTTTTAAACCGGGCAAAACAGATGGCCGCCGCCATAGTCAGAGAATAGGACGGCATCAAAACCCCAAGCACCGCCATGATTCCTCCCATCACGCCTGCCACCTGCATCCCGGCAAAGGTAGCGCAGTTCAGTCCAAAGGGCCCCGGCGTCATCTCTGCAATGGCAATGATATTGGACACATCATCCGCTGTCATCCACTGATGGGTAAGCATCTCCTGGGTGATCAGCGGAATCATGGACATGCCGCCGAAGCTGGTAAAGCCGATCTTCATAAAGGTTGCAAATAAATCAATGAACACCATGCTTCTTCACCTCCATCCGAATCAGAGCCACAGCCAGTCCGGTCAGCACCGCTCCAATATTGCTGAAGCCTAAGAAGCTGCACAATACAAAGGCAGCCAGACAGACTGCAGCGCAAAAAGCATCCTTTAATCCCGCTCTGCCCAGAGAGATCACCGCCGATATGATAATAGGCGCCACCGCGCACCGGATTCCGGTGAGAGCATACTGGACCCATTGATTGTCCCGGACAGCCTGATAGCATATAGTCACCGCTGCCAGGATCACCACAGCCGGGAATGCGATTCCAAACACAGAGCAAATCCCTCCGAACCAGCCAGCCGCCTGATAGCCGAAGATCATGCTGATATTGGTGATCATAATTCCGGGAATGGATTTTCCCACCGATACGATATCCAAAAGCTCTTCTTTGGTGATCATCTTCCGCTTGTCCACAAATTCCTGCTCCATCTGCGCCAGAATGCTCCACCCTCCTCCGAAGGTAAAGCAGCCGATCTTTGCAAAAAATAAAAAGAGCTGGATTCCCTGTTTTATCTGCTTTCGGTTCATTGTCAAATATCCT
>JAUNOF010000086.1:0-11798 GCA_030537215.1 Lachnospiraceae bacterium | reverse complement strand
TAAAAAGAGCTGGATTCCCTGTTTTATCTGCTTTCGGTTCATTGTCAAATATCCTCCCTTTCTGTCTCATATCGTAACTGTTCAGTACCCTCGCTTCGCTGGGGCAGACCCTGCGCAGACCTACCTGAACAGTACCTCATATCTATTACTGTAATCCAGCTGTTGACATTTGTAAAATATATGTTATATTATCAAAATAATAGTTTTAAACTATAACAGGAGAAGCTTATGAACTGGAACCAGTTGAATTACGTTGTCACCATCGCACAGGAAAAAAACATTACCCGGGCTGCCCGCCAGCTCTACATCTCCCAGCCATCCTTAAGCCTCAGCATCCAGTCCCTGGAGCAGGAGCTTGGCACAAAGCTTTTTACCCGGACTGCAGGTGAGATGCAGCTAACCTACGCTGGAACCTTATTTTATGAATGGGCCAGAGCTACCCTGCATTCCAGAAACCAACTGTCCCTAAAGCTGAATGACATCTCCCAGAATGTGCGCCAGATGATCCGTCTTGGCATCAGTCCCCACCGAAGCGTTATTATGCTGCCGCCTGTCCTGGAGGCATTTTACCGGGAATGTCCAAGCTGTGAGCTTCACCTCATCGAAAAGCCCACCTACGTCCTCCGCCAGATGCTGGCAGAGGATGAGGCGGACTTAATGATTGATGTTCCTAATTCCGATACCTTAACCTATCAAAATGATTATCTGGCAGAAGAGCAGATTCTTCTTGCTGTTCCCCAGACCATGGCGAAGAAACTTGCTGCTTCTGATCCTTCCGTTTTTCAGTCTGCTGATCCCGGACAGCGGAAGGCAATCCCTCTCTCCTGTCTGGATGGAGCAGGCTTTATTCTGCTTTCTGAGCAGCACGGCATGGGAAGAATCGCCCGGCAGATCTGCGAGGCTTCCTACTTTCATCCCAATGTGCTGATGGAATGCACCCAGATCGAAACCGTGCTTTCCCTGGTCAGCCGCCAGCTTGGCGCTGCTTTCGTCCCTGGAATCTTCACCGTTCAAAATGACCGGTTTCCCGGCATCTGCTATTTCCAGATCCAGGGGTTTGCAGAAAGCCGCCAGATCTGCCTGGTCTATAAGAAAACCAGCTACCGAAGCCGCCAGCTAGAACTGCTGATCCGGCTGTTCACCCAGCTGGTTCCAAAGCTGTACGGTAATTAAAAAATTTTACTGCATCTCACATAATGACCCTTTTCTATCTCTCTCCATGCTGGAAGCTGGCTTCGGCAGACGGAATCTGCCGCAGGGCATAAATGAGCGTAGGGACACCCAGCTGACAGCTTGTTCCTCTCCGCCTTTTTCTTCCCCCGAAACGCCTTTTCTTCCAGCATCCTCCCCTCATCACATACCCATTTTCTTTCTGCCTGCCCCTCTCCTCCTCTGCACGCATCCAAAAGCCTCCTGATGTAAGGATGGCATAGCTTTTCAAACAATTGGATTCTGTGGATTTCCTCCATCAGCATCCCGCCGTACATAACGGAAATGCTGTCGGAGAGATAATATACCGCTTCCATATCGTGAGAAACCAGCACCTGGGTCAGGCCGTACTCCCTTCCCAGCCGCTTAAACAGTTCCATGATCTGCGCCTGTACCGACACATCCAGGCTGCTTAAGGGTTCGTCCAACAGAAGAATCTCCGGCTGCGCCGCCAGCGCCCGGGCGTTGCAGATCCGCTGTAGCTGGCCTCCGCTGAACTGGCCGGGAAATTTGTGAAGATCTTCCGCCGAAAGGCCCACCTGCTCCATCAGCACTGCGGCGTTCCTGGCGCGCTGAGCCGGATTTTGATGAAAAAAATTTTTCAGCGGCTCTCCAATGATCGCCTCTGCATCTGCATAGCGGTTTACTGCGTCCATGCTGTTTTGAAAGATCATCTGGATCTTGTTCCGATTCGTCCGAACCTGGTGAATCAAGGGCTTTCCATGACAGCGAATCTCTCCGCTGTCCGGCTTTTCCAGCCCTGCCAGCATACGGATCAGCGTGCTTTTTCCGCATCCGCTTTCCCCAACGATGCCGCGGCATTCTCCCGCCCGAATTTGAATCGACAGGCCATTAACTGCCTCCACCGTTTTCCCTCCGCCCCGGCAATATCGCTTATGAAGCCGGTATGCCTCCAGAACAACCGGCCCTTCCGTTTCTTTCTTACATGGATTTTCCTGACCTGCCGTTCTGTTTCTGCTTTCATTTTCCATGCCCCGTCCCGCCTCTCGAATCATTCTCCTGAATCCCTGCACGAAAACACCGAGCCAGATGTGGGGTTGTGCCACCGTTCCCAGCTTGACATTCCGCAAGCTCCGGCCTTTGGTTCCTGCACCGGTCCTCTGCCTGCCTGCACCGGGGAGCAAAGGGGCAGCCTTCTGTTACCTGATGAATTCCAGGCGGATATCCCTCCATCACCTGGATCGGCTCCTTAGAAAAAGAAGGACGGGATGCCAGCAGCCCCCTGGTATACGGATGGGCCGGATGCTCCAGAACAGAAGCGGTCTCTCCCTGCTCCACAATATATCCCGCATACATCACATAGATATCGTCTGCGATCTGTGCTACTGCACGGAGATCATGGGATACCATAAGGACAGACAGCCCCTTCATCTCCTTTAACAGCTTCAAGATCTCCATTCTGGTGGTAGCATCCAGCGCTGTAGTCGGCTCGTCTGCAATTAAAAGCTTTGGTTCCCCAATAAGAGCCAGGGCGATCATCACACGCTGAAGCATGCCCCCGCTCAGTTGAAAGCTGTAGCTTCTCAGCACATGCTCCGGGTCCTGAATCCCCATTTGTTTCAGCAGCACACCGGCACGGGCAAGGATCTGATCCCGCTTCATCCCAAGGGGCCCTGCCAGTTCCGTAAAATGCTTTTTCAGGATCATTCTGGGATCAAAGGCCGCTGCCGGGTCCTGGGCAATAAACCCGGCATATGTTCCGCAGAAGCCGGGCCGCCCTCCGCCCCTGCCCTCTGCCAGCAGAAGATTTTGGTAATAAAATTCTCCGGCTGTTTCCCAGCTCTCCTGGCTGAGGATTCCAAGGATTGAATGGCATAAAAGACTTTTTCCGCAGCCGCTTTCCCCAATGATTCCCGTATTTCTTCCCGGAATTACAGAAAGAGAAACGCCCTTTACTGCCGGATACCGTTTTTTCCCTTCCTTCAAGGTGATCCGCACATCCTTCAGCCGCAGCCCCTGCTTTTCCTTGTCATGATCCTGTACATTCGATTCCATATTGGTTCCTTTCTTTTCTGCTGTCACCGCACCATACGCCCTGCCATATCCTGAATCCGGTCTCCTAAGGTATTAGCCAGGATCACTACTGCCAGGATACAAAGCCCCGGCCAGAACATCATGGAAGGATTGGTGCTGATAAATGCCCGTCCATCCTGGATCATCATTCCCCATTCCGAGCTGGGCGGCACTGCGCCAAAGCCCAGGAAGGAATACCCGGCCAAGGCAGTTAATGCACCTCCGAAATTTATGGTCATAACCGACAGCATCTGCATCTGAATTGCCGGAAAAATCAGATGACAAATGATGGAGAGGCTGCTGCTTCCAGCCAGCTTCGAGGCCAGCACCGCCGTTTTCTCCTTCTCCGCCATAGTCAGGTTTCTGGCCACCCGTGCATACCAGACCCAGCGGGTAGACAGCATAGCCAGACAGAGCTGAAACAATCCAGGTCCCAGGATACTGACCACCACCAGCACGATCACGATTCCCGGAAACGCTCGGATGGCATCACAGATCTGCATCAGCGTCTTATCCAGACTTCCGCCGAAAAATCCGGACAGCATTCCCATCATAGTCCCTGCTGCTGCCGAAATGCCAGTAATGAATACCGCGTAGCCGATAGATGGTCTGGCGCCGAACAGAACCCTCGACAGAATACATCTCCCCATATGATCTGCTCCCAAGGGAAATTCCAGGGACATAGGTGCAAATTTCGCTGTATAATGGATCTCATTGGGATCATTTGGAGCCAGCCACGGCGCAGCAATCGCTGCCAGAAGGATCAGAAACAGGAAAAGAATACACACCAGGCTGGTCTTATCCTGTTGGAGCTTTTTGAATAATGCTTTTGTCATGGTTATCCCTGCCTCCCTTCTCCGTAGGCTCCCAGACGGATCCTGGGATCCATAGCAGCACAGATCATGTCTGCACACAGATTTAACAGAGTAAAGACAGCGGCGATCACCAGAATATACCCCTGGATCATGGGGTAATCCCTTCCTGACACTGCGCTTACGATCAACCTTCCCATCCCCGGCCAGGCAAACACATTCTCCACAATCACAGATCCGGACAGCATACTGCCCAAGCTCAGTCCCAGGGTAGTCACAATGGGATTTAAGGAATTGGGAAGCACATGGCGAAGCAAGATCATCCCGCTTCCCAGGCCCCGTGCCTTCCCATAAACAGCAAACCTCCGGCGTCCATTTTCCACAATTCCATTCCGCACCATCTTCGTGTACATGGCAACGTAGGAGCATGCCAAAGTAGCAGAGGGCAGAATCAGATTCCGCCATGATGCGGCCCCCTGCACCGGAAGTACCTTAAGCTTCAGCGCAAACAGCTCCACCAGTACAAATCCAAGCCAGAAGGAAGGCATGGAACTTCCCAGGAACGTCAGATACCGGATCACCTGATCCGCCGCCTTCCCGGGCCGCACCCCTGCCGCTATGCCCAGAGGCAGGGAAAGGCAGACGATCCATACCGCTGCCGCCCCGGTCAGCAGCATCGTATAGCGGAGTCCCAGCAAAAGCTGATCCAGCACCGGCTTTTTCGTCATATAAGACACGCCAAGATCCAGACGGGCTACCTGCTTCAGCCACCGGATATATTGCAGCCAGACCGGCCCGTCCAGCCCCAGCTCGGCCCGCACCTTTGCCAGTGCCTCCTCCGTGATCTGGGCATTGATTGAATTTAAGTACGCAGTCGCCGCATCGCCCGGCATGATCCGAACCAGGACAAAGGCCGCCACCGATACCAGAAACAGTAGCGGGATCATCTCTGCCAGCCGCCTTAACACATACTTTGCCATCCTCCTTTTGTCCTTTCCAAGCACGCTCCTGGTTTATTTCCCCGAGGAATAAGCCAGACAGCCCCGCCTCTTATTTTCTCACCACGCTGCCTACTGACATGACGTCCTTGGCCTCGCTTAAATTCAGTCCGGTCAGGCTGCTGTCATAAACGGCCAGCGTGGAGGAAACCGTCAGAGGAATATAGACGGCCTGATCCTGAAAAGATTCCATAATGTAGGAAAAATCTTCCTTCAGCTTATCCGGATCGATCTCGCTTAAGGCAGAATTCATTACCTCATCCAGCTGTGCCTTATTCTCCATGCCCTTCTGAACGGTGCTGAATTTATCTCCATCGGTACGCATTGCCGCCAGAGTGGCAAAAGGCTCATAGGAACCGCCCCAGGAGCTGTATAAGATCATGCCAAAGTCCCCTTCCTTCCATTTCTTCCGGAATACCTGGGAATCCTCTTCACAAATGTTTAGTTTTACACCCACCTGCTTGTACTGCTCCTGAAGCACCAGGCCAATGTCCTTTCCATTTTTAAATACCGTATCGTAAAGCATATTTACTTCCAGCGTAACGCCGTCCTTTGTCCGGTATCCGCCTCCATCCGGAAGAAGCCAGCCAGCCTCGTCAAGAAGCTTCTTTGCCTGTTCCACATCATAAGGATACCCTTCTGTTCCCGTCTGCGTATAGGCAATGCTGTCTGCAAAATAGGAGGAGGCCGGCTTCTGAAGGCCGCCGTACACATACTCGGAAATCAGGGTATTGTCGGTTGCATACTCCAAAGCCTGGCGCACAGCTACATCCCCAAGGATGGCGTCAGCCGTATTTAAGCTTAAGCTGGTCACCTGGGTGCCTTCCACCACCTCTGTGCTGTAGCCCAGACCTTCCAGTTCCCGAAATGCATCAGCGGACAGGCCGTCATTCACGTCGATGTACATATCGATTTCCCCAGCCTTCAGCGCATTTACCACCGTATCGGTATCCGGTATTACCTGAACCTTTACAAACTGGAACTGCGGCTTCTCTCCCCAGTAATTTTCGTTTCTCTCAAAAACTGTATACTGATCCTGCACATATTCCTTCACCGTCCACATGCCCGTTCCGATGGGTTCCGTCACGCCGTCGGTGTAAATATCTCCTGATTCAGGAAATGCTGCCTCAGCCGCAAAGGTCAGCGGCCTGGTAAAGCTGAAATCCGATAACAGAGAATTACAAGGATTCTTCAGATGCATAATCAATGTAGTATCGTCTGGCGTTTCCATGGTATCGATTTCCTCCAGACACTGTAAAAAAGTAAATCCATCTTTATGGTCAATTACATCCTGAATATTTCGAGCCGCCAGCTCTGCAGTAAAAGCAGAACCATCGCTGAAGGTCACGCCTTCTCTCAAATGAAAGGTGTAGGTCCTGCCGTCTGGGGAAATATCCCAGCTTTCCGCCAGTTCCGGCACGATTTCTCCCCCAACTAGAGCAGTCAGGCCATCATACACCCAGTCCTGGGCATACATGGGGGAAGTCATGGTGTGAGGGTTCATTGGCCCCAGATCCTTGGGATAAGCCAGAACCAGCATGGAATCATCTTCTGCCGCCTGCTCCTCTCCGGCCCCATCGGATGCATGTTCCTGCCCGGTCTGGGAAGGGATGTCTGCAGAAGAGGTTTCTTTCCCTTCTGCCTGTACCGCTGCGGCGGTACTCTCGCTGCCGGCTCCTGCACCGCATCCAGATACCGTCATGGCTGCTGCCAGCAATACTGCTGTCAGTACTGTTACGTTTTTCTTTTTCATGTTCCTTTCTCCTTACATAACGAATATTTCAGGATAAAAAAAAGCCCAAATACCGGGCAGAATGCAACACAAAAAGGAGAGCTTCTGTTACGAAACCCTCAGTCAACGCTCCTGCTTACCCTGGAACAGGCCCGTTTTCCCATATCAGGCAGGTCTCCTGGCTTGCGCATCACCGATCCCTCCGCCTTCTCACATTTCCTGCATTTCTGCAAAAACGGCTGCACTCCGGCAGCTTTGTTTCTGCATTCCTGCATCCTGCAATGGCTTTTTTGGAGGTTTCTCCGCGCATACAGTGACCGGTTCGCTCAGGATTCTCACCTGATTCCCTTTTCACCCTTTATTCGATGATAAAGATGACCTGATACGGCTGTGTTTGTATCAAAATATAGCAAAATTCCACATGGATGTCAACTGCCGACTGTCCCGGCGGCAAAAAATGAATTACTGTTCATGTGCGTTCACAGCAACCGGCAAAAATGATTCCTGCGGCTTCTACCTCCTCACCTTGGCTCCTTCATAGATCCCCTCAGAATCAGCCTGATCGATCACCTCATCTCCTTCCTGCAGCCCGGAAGCGATCACAGTCTTGATCCCGGTCTGATATTCCACCTCTACTGGTATCTTAACCGCCTGGCCGTTCTGGATCTGATAGACAAAATACTGGTCCTCCGCCTGAAATACAGCACTGGAGGGAATGGTCAGGCAGTCAGCCTTTTGATACAGAAGAAATTTCAGGCTGACACCGTAGCCGTCTTTGTCACTGAAATCATCTGCTGAGGGCAGCGCCACCTTCACATGTACCCGGTATTCATCCAATCCCAGGGAGGAAGTTCCTCTGGAAGCATAATCATGGATCTGGCTTACCCTTCCCTCATAGACCTGATCCTTCCCACGCAGCTTCAACACCACCTCCACTGGATCACCTTTCTTTATATAGGGAGCTATGTTAGTCAGCACATCCGCTTGTGCCTCCGCGCCTCCTCTGCTGTTTAAGACCGCCCCTGTCTGCCCCGCCTGGATCACGGACAATGTCTTCACCGGTAGTTGGGTGATGATGCCCTTCTCCTTGGCCTGGACCTGGCATTTGCTAATCTGGTCTTCAAGCTGGCTGACCGCCGTTTCCTGAGCCTGGATCTGGGTGGTGAGCTGACTCTCCTCACTGCGGTAAAACCGTTCATTGATCGTATCGGAATCAATGCCGGCCTCGTTCAGGCTCTTTAAATACTGCTCACTTTCCTCAAACCGGCCTTTTGCCTGCTGCCATGCTGACAATGCAGCCTCATAAGCGGCTGTGTCTGCCTCCAGCTGAACTTTTGAAATATCTCCAGAAGCAAAAAGCACCTGATCTGCCTGGTAGACGGATTCTGCCCAGCGGTACTGAGATTCGCTGGCAGCTAACGCCTGCCGGACGGAATCCAGATATTCTCCGGGAGAAACGGTCATAACCTGATTGATGCGGCTGAATTCCAGCTGAGCTTTCAGCCCTGCCAGGGTGCTTTCCGCCAGCTGTTTCTCATACTGATAATCGGTGCTGTCAATGGTAAACAACAGCTGCCCTTCTTCTACCAGATCATTTACATCTACCATAATCTCCCCTATCGGTCCTGACGCCTGGGCCATGACCTGATATTCCTCTCCAAAGGTAATGACGCCTTCTTCTGTATAATGATCCTCCACATCCATCCGCTGTGCCAGCGCAGTCTCCACCTTCGTGCCTTTTCCCCTTCCTGCCGTCAAGCTGATCACCGCTGCTGCCAGAACCACTGCCCCGACTCCTGATAAAATTAATTTTTTTCTTCCTGCCATGTCTCCTTCTCTCCTTCTGGCTGCACAAACTGCCGTATTACCTGCTTGTTCTTTTTGCAGATGCGTTTGCCCGGCATCCATAGCGTTCTGTATTACTCCCGGTCCTTTAAGATATCCGCCAGATGAATCCCTCTTATAAGCCGCATCTCGGCCGCCCATGCCAGCATAGTAATGCCAAAGCAGATGAAAAGGGCCATTCCGTAGGAGGCCGGGGTAATATTCATATGGACGGAATAGGATTCCGACATTACCAGCTTCTCGATCAGTATTTTGATCCCTCTGCTTCCCGGAAAGCCTGTCAGGATCCCCAGCCCAAAATAGATCACCTGCTCGAACAGCATCATCCGGCCCATCTCCCGGCCTGACTCTCCCAGAATCATCAGAGTGCCAAGCTCTGTGATCCGGTCCCGGATATTGATCATAGAAATATTGTAGATCAGGATTCCGCCAGACGCCACCGACAGAATGGCAAACATATGGATCATGGCCATCATGCTGCCCATCATATCCTGATAGCTTTCCAGAATCTTTTTCCCGTCGGCCAGCCAGGTCACCTGGCTGGTGTTTAAAAGAAGCTTCTTTACTGCCTCCCTCTTTCCCGTTTCTGTCCGGATCAGCACCGTATTAGCCGCTGCTGTACAGGAAAAGGTTTTTTCAAAGCTGGAAAGCTCCATATAACAGCCGCTTCCAAAGCTCTCCTCGATCACCTGAACCACAGGAACCCAAACCGCCTCTACTGTAAATCCAGGACAGGTGATCTCCACCAGATCCCCCTGCTTCACATGAAGCCGGTCCGCTGTCCGGTTATTGATGATCAGGCCCCTTTGGGGCGGCTGATAGTAGGTTCCGCTGCTGTCCATGATCTTCCACAGCCTGGAATCCTGATTCAGCCCGTAAAGCATAACAAACTGGGAAAGATTTTCATTCTTCAGAACCGCCGATGTGGTGCAGACTGCCTCCGCTTCCTCCACGCCGTCCAGAAATTCAGCTCCTTGAACGGCCCGCACCGGGCTGACATACCGGTCAAGGGATGCCTGAAGATCATAGACCTGTATCTTTTCAAACTGATTCATAAACATCTGATCCGCCACATCCTGAAAGGAAAACAGCACCGATGACATGGAAAACGGAAACCCGACTGCAAGGACGATGAGAAAGCCCCGGAACGGATTCCTGGCGATGGAACGGCAGGCCATCCGCTCCATGGGCCCCAGATGCTTTACCAGCCAGCCTGGAAGCCTTACTGCACCTGCTGCCGCCGGAGCCTTCGCCCGCATGGCCTGGGCCGGTGTAATGGTAAGGATATCCCGAACACCCAGAAACACTGCCCCAAAGCCGGTCACCAGCGCAATGATAAATCCAGTCACCCGGCTTCCCAGGTAATTGTGATACACCGTATCCGGCAGATTGAAAAAATCCACATACATCCGGAACATATACTGTCCGAAGGGAATGGCAAAAAGACTGCCCAGAACTGCTCCCGCCCCGCCGATCACTGCCCCTTCAAACAGATACGCCTGCATCAGCTCCCCATCCGTCAGTCCAAATGCCTTCATCGTTCCGATCAGGCTCTGGTCCCGGTCGATCATTTTCTTCAGCGCCACATACATCATGAAAATGGAGATTGCCATAAACATCACCGGCAGGATCGTCCCTACGGAAACCAGCTCTCCGATCTCCCCGTCAACCATGTCAAAGCTGACCTGATCCTCCCTTTCCGTCAAAGAGATCAGCCCATAGGGCTTTAACCGCTCCGAAAGCGGGGACCGCACATCTTCGTAGGTATATCCCGGCTTCAGGGCAAAGCCCAGCTCATGAAAGGAATCCTTCTTTCCGGTCAGCGCCTCCATCCGCGTCAGCTCCACAGCAGCAATATCATAAACCTGCCCGTCTGGAACCATAGCCCCGCCAGGCGGGATGGAATAAATATAATCCGGCGCGTGGCAGACACCGGCAAACTGAAAATCAACAGCCTCTCCATGAATCAGCAGACGCAGCGGCTCCCCCGCTTCATAGCCGTATTCTCCCGCCATCCTTCCTCCCAGATACAGGCTGTCCTGCTGCATTCCGGCGCCGGACAGGCTGATCCGGTTTAAGGGCTCCTCCTCATTGTAGGAAAGGAGATGAACGGTCACCAGCTCTTCCTGACCTTCTGCCAGCAGTCGGACATCCTCCGCCATCCTTCCTGATACCTGACTGATCCCCGGGATCTCCTTAAGCCGCTCCAGCTCTGCCGATGAGATGCCGGATACTTCAGCAAACACATCCGCCAGTCCATTCTCCTGGTAATAACGTTCCACCTGGCCCTGCAGATTTTTCAGCGTGTCCATCATAGCTACATAGATGAAAATACCGATGGCGATGATCATCATGGCCCCAAGGAAGGAGCCTTGATTCTGCCTTGCCAGACGGAGCACATTTTTCTGAAAATGCTTCATCGCCAATCCACCTCCTCCGGGCGCAGCGGCCTTTCATTGACCTGGATCCGCTCCAGGCAGCCGTCCTTAAAGAAAAACACCCGGTCTGCTATCTTTGCAATATTTTGATTATGGGTGATCAACACCACCGCCTTCTGGTATTTTCGGTTAAAATCCGCCAAAAGCTTCAAGATCTGAACGCCTGTCTGGCTGTCCAGTGCCCCAGTTGGCTCATCGCAAAGAAGAATATCCGGATTCTTGCACAAGGCTCTGGCGATGGCTACTCTCTGCTGCTGTCCTCCCGAAAGCTTGCTTGGGAAATGATCCGCCCGGTCAGAAAGCCCCACCTGTTCCATCAGTGTCCTGGGATCCAGGGGATTCTTCCCCAGCTCTGCCGCCAGTTCCACATTTTCCAAGGCTGTCAGCCCCGGCATCAGATTATAAAACTGAAACACAAAGCCTACATGCGCCCTCCGGTATGCCGTCAGCGCCTTCTGGTCCCTCCAGTCCAGCGGGCGGCCGCCATAAATGATCTCTCCGCTGGTAGCGGTTTCGATTCCTCCCAGAATATTGAGGAGGGTACTCTTGCCGGAACCGCTGGGACCTAATATTACGATCAGTTCCTTTTTATTGATTTCAAAGGACACCTGCCGCAGAGCATGGACCGTTACCTCGCCCAGTTCAAAATCCTTGCAGATATTCGTTGCTTTGATTAAACAATCCATGGTTCCTCCTTGCCGTAACATCAGACCTTATTACCCCAATTATA
>JAUNOF010000085.1:5915-13422 GCA_030537215.1 Lachnospiraceae bacterium | reverse complement strand
AGACGGAGGGTCAGGTGTTTGGGATTGGGTGTAAGATCTTCACCATCGCCGGGCCGGTGATTTTGTATGGGGTGTTTACCAGCTGGGTGTTGGGAATGATTTATTGGGTTGGGCAGGCAATAGGAATGCTTTGATATTTGAATATTGGCATTGGGTCGTGGGCAAGGCAATGGGACGGAAACGTTTGGTTGTCTTGCTTTTTTAATTTTGCAACAAAATGGTAAAAACTCACCCATTTTTTGTTAGTATCCTTGCATAACTCACTCATTTTTTTGTATAATAGAAATAATAGAGAGGAGCGATGCATATGGTTGAGGTTTATTTGAAGCGGCAAATCGATGGTTATCTGACTTCATGGAAGAAAGATCCCAATCGTAAACCGTTGATTGTAAAAGGACCGCGACAGGTAGGGAAAACGGAATCTATCCTGCATTTTGCCACAGAAAACTATAAAAGTATTATTTATATTAATTTCGTTGAAGAACCAAAGTACAAACTGATTACAGAGGATGGATATAAAACGGAAGATATTATTCGGAATATTTCGCGTATGGATCCAAGCAAAAGGTTTGAGCCTGGAGAAACACTTATTTTTTTTGATGAGCTGCAGGAGTATCCGGAGATTTCGACATCACTGAAGTTCTTTAAAATTGATAATCGTTTTGATGTAATTTGCAGTGGTTCTCTGTTGGGAATTCACTATAAACGAATTGAGAGTAATAGTGTTGGATATAAAACAGATTATCATATGTTTTCCATGGATTTTGAGGAATTTTTGTGGGCAAAAGGATATGGAAAAGCGGACACGGAAGACATGCTATGGCATATGAAAATGCAAAAGGCTTTTAATGAGATGGAAATGTCGGTGTACAGCAGATTGTTTCTGGACTACTGTATCCTGGGAGGTATGCCGGCTGTCGTAAGTGAATATATCACGCGGGGAACTTTTGAAGGAACGCTGGATATTCAGCGGCAGCTTCTGGAAGATTATAGAGAAGATATTCGTAAGTATGCCGAGGGTATGGATCAGGCACGGATTCTTAATGTATTCGAGCAGATTCCAATACAGCTTGCAAAGAATAACAAGAAGTTTCAGATTTCTAAAGTTGCAAGAGGCGCCAGATTCAAAGATTACCGGGGATGTATCGAATGGCTGAAAGATGCAGGTATCATCAATATCTGCTATTGTCTTAACTATCCAGAGCTTCCCCTTCGCGGCAACTATGATGACACAAAATATAAGCTCTATTTTTTTGATACAGGGCTTTTTGTAGCCATGCTGGATGAAGAAGCACAGGAAGACCTGCGGGTTAATAGAAATCTTGGTGTTTACAAAGGTGCTTTGTATGAAAATATCGTGGGAGAAGCATTAACCAAATGCGGGTATGATTTATATTACTACAAAAGGGAAGATTCCACATTGGAAGAAGATTTTTTTGTAAGAACTCAGAAAAATCTTCTTCCTGTGGAGGTGAAAGCAACGCGTGGTACAGCGAAAGCCCTCAGAACATTGATTCAAAGTGAAAAGTATCCTGATATACAGTACGGCATAAAATTTACTGCCGGGAATATTGGATACAGTGATAATATTTATACATTTCCATATTTTTGTACGTTCTTGTTAAAAGAATATTTAAAACAGGATGGTTTTGCTCTTTCTATAAAGGGATGGAAAAAAGTAAAGAACATCAATGTGTGATTGATAGTGAAGGAAACGGCTGGCGGAAAGGCGCATTGTATCCGTCACATACAGTTTAAAGGAGAATATGATGAAAAAAGGACTGTACAGATTGGAGGCATATTATAAGCAGGGTGCAACCGAAAGCGAAAAAGAGGTTTTAAGATTCCTTATTAACCAGACAAGAGAAGCTGTTGAAATGGATATCCATACAATGGCAAGAAAATGTTTCTGCAGTCCTGCTACCATCATAAGGATTTGTAAGAAAAATGGTTTTTCAGGCTTTAAGGAATTGAAACAAGCTTTACAAAATGACATTAATTTTTCCAAACAACTGATGCAGGTGAGTCTGACAGCATCTTCTGACGATAAAATACAAAATATTGTGGCAAGGGTTTTGAATACCAATATTATAGCGATTCAAAATACCTATAATCTGTTGGATTTTGATGAACTAGGCAAGATTGCAGCACTGCTATTGTCCGGGCGGTATATTTATCTTTACGGCATCGGCGCAAGCTTTTTGGTTGCAAAAGATTTTCAGCAGAAATTTGAACGTGTGAACAAACGGACTTTTTTATATGAGGATATTCATTTGCAGATTGTAAGCTCCACCAATCTGGATCCAGGGGATACCGCTATCATAGTATCTTATTCCGGCTTGACCAAGGAAATCATTGAAATTGCCAAGAACGTGAAAATGTGCGGGGGAAAAATTATTGCCATTACCCAATATGGGACGAACAAGCTGTCTTCTATGAGCGATTATAATCTCTTTGTTCCGATGCTGGAAAAGCCTCTGCGGGTGGGTGCCAGCTCAAGCCGGGTGTCACAGCTATCAGTTGTGGATATTGTATATAATATTTATCTTTCCTTGGAAAAGGAAAGATCCATGGAAAAAATAGTATCTTCAAATAAGTTGTTGGAAAAAGAAGAAGACGGCTGATAAACGCTTTTACATATATTGGTTTTCTGAATTATGGACATTTTATGAAATAAAGAAGCAATTTTCCAGCGAAAAGTTCCATAGTAGGAAACAAAGTTTCGTAAATATCTGGATATATTGTAAATTATGAAATATAAGTTTATAGTATCCCTAAAAGGAGGAAAACGAATATGGTAGATTTAAGTAAAATGTCAACGGAACAAGTAAACCCCAACACAGCAGAATTAAGCTCTATGAGCATTCGGGAGGCCATCGAGGTTATAAACCGGGACAACTACAATGCGGTAGCCTGCATTGAGCCGCAGTATGAGATGCTGGAGCGAGTGATCGAGCTTACAAGCCAGGCTCTGGAACAGGGCGGCAGAATCATTTACATGGGAGCCGGGACCAGCGGAAGGATCGGACTGCTGGATGCAGTAGAGTGCCCGCCCACCTTTGGCGTGGATTATAATACGGTGGTGGGATTGATTGCAGGCGGTGACAACGCATTTGTCAAAGCGGTAGAGGGAGCAGAGGACTCTGAAGAATCAGGGGCAGAGGATCTGAGGAGAATCTCTTTGAATGAAAAGGACGTAGTCATTGGCCTAGCCGCAAGCGGAAGGACACCCTATGTCATCGGCGGCCTTCGGTATGCAAAGGAAGCAGGAGCAAAATGCTGCGCAGTAGTGTGCAATAAGGACAGCGAGATTGGCCGGATCTGTCCTTTGACCATCGAGGCGGAGCCGGGGCCGGAGGTATTAACTGGTTCCACCCGTTTAAAAGCGGGAACTACCACAAAACTTATTTTAAATATGATCAGCACCATCAGTATGATCCGCATTGGAAAGATTTACAAAAATTACATGGTAGACGTA
The DNA here is from genome assembly GCA_030537215.1 of Lachnospiraceae bacterium. GTDB lineage: Bacteria > Bacillota > Clostridia > Lachnospirales > Lachnospiraceae > Caccovicinus. The sequence continues at coordinate 9,944 of JAUNOF010000085.1, read as the reverse complement.
AAAATGTCCAATGAGAAGTTGATTGCCAGGGGAACGAATATTGTGTCGGCAGTCACGGGCTGTTCCCGGGAAGCCGCAAAGGAAGCGCTGGAAAAATCCGGCGGCAGAGTAAGGACGGCCATTGTCATGATTTTGCTCGACTGCGGGAAGGAAGAAGCCGAGAATGCTCTGAAAACAGTGAACGGACAAATCCAGAATCTGGTAAAGGAGGAGCAAAGATGACGAATGCTGAGCTTGCCAAAACCATTGTAGATCTGCTGGGCGGTAAAGAAAATGTTGTAAAAACAGCTCACTGTATGACAAGGCTGAGAGTTACGTGTAAGGATAAAAACCAGGTACATGAAAATGAGATTAAAAACACAGAAGGCGTTTTGGGATTTGTAGCCGAAGGAAATAATTATCAAATCGTTCTAGGGCCGGGAAAAGTGAAAAAGGTGACGGATATCTGCATCGAAGAGCTGGGACTTCCCAGGAATGCCGGTGACGGCAGTTGGGAGGCCAATAAGGAACAGATAAAGAACAGCCAGAAGCAGAGTAAGGTCAGGGATTTTATGAAGCTGATTTCGGAGATATTTGTTCCAATGATTCCCGCGATTATTGCAGCCGGATTATTTAACGGGTTTGGAAGCCTTTTAAGCCAGCTTATGGGGGACGGCGTGGTTTCCGGCGGCGGCTTTGTGATGCTTCAGCTGATCCTGTCGCTGCTTGGCAGTGCATTTCTGGGCTATTTTGCAATTTACACCGGTATCCGGGCAGCAGAAGTATTTGGAGCAACGCCGGCATTTGGAGGTATTCTGGGCGGAATCAGCATTGGTGCAAATATTGTGGAAATCTCCAGAATGATTGGTCTTTATAATGAGGAGGTTCCCCTGGAATCCATATTGACAACAGGGAAGGGCGGTATCATAGGCGTTATTTTTGGGGTCTGGATTTTGTCGGTGATTGAAAAAAATATCCGCAAACGGGTTCCCGATGTGCTGGATCTGATTGTTACGCCCTTTACCTCCCTGCTGATTTCCGGGATTGTATTTATCTTCATCATTATGCCGGCAGCTGGATTTGTAAGTGACGGACTGGTCTCTGTCCTGACCGTGATCATCAACTCATCGAATCCGGTGATCCGGGTTGCCAGCGGATTCCTGCTTGCGGCTTTGTTCCTGCCCATGGTTCTTTTGGGACTCCATCACGGGCTGATTCCGATTTATGCGGTGCAGCTGGAGCAGATGGGCGGAGTGTCCCTGTTCCCGGTGCTTGCCATGGGAGGTGCTGGACAGGTGGGAGCAGCCATTGCGATTTACCTGACGGCAAAAAAGGTGGGAAATAACCGGATGAAAGGAATTATCACAGGTGCCCTTCCGGCAGGATTCCTTGGAGTGGGCGAGCCTTTGATTTACGGCGTAACGCTGCCTATGGGAAAACCTTTCATCACAGCCGGAATCGGGGCAGGCTTCGGTGGGGCCTATGTAATGCTTACTCAGGTTATGGCCAACGCATGGGGACCAAGCGGACTTGTGGCGATCCCCTTGATGCAGGGAACCTCAGGAATGCTTAATTTCCTGATCGGACTGGTGATTGCCTATGGAGGAGGTTTTCTTGTCACAAAGATTTTTATTAAGGATGAAGATGTATTAGAGACGGAGAATTCTCCAAATACCGAACCGGCTGTTAAAAAAACAGGTTCTGTTCTTTATGCGCCGGTAGACGGAGACTGCATTCCTGTAAGTGAGGTAAACGACAGTGTTTTTTCCAGCCGGATGATGGGAGACGGAGTCGCCTTCCGATTTGAGGGCAGCCAGGTGTGTGCTCCCTGTGACGGAAAAATCTGTATGATTGCAGAGACGAAGCACGCCTTTGGCATGGTAAATGACGATGGCGTGGAGGTTATTATCCATATCGGCCTTGATACCGTGAATTTGAATGGACAAGGGTTCACGGTATTGGTAAAAAAGGATCAAATTGTTAAAAAAGGAACGCCAGTTATAGAACTGAATCAGGAGTTTTTTAAAAGCAAAGGCATCGACCTTACGACGCCAATGATTGTGACCAATGGCGCAGACATGGAAATAGAAATATTTACAGGCAAAGGGGTGGAAAAGGGGAATACAGTAGCGATCTGCTGCAGGAATTAGACGTTTGCAGCAGTTTCACGTCAGTTTTATTGCAGAATGTTAATATTTAGACAATTTTAAATATTGACTGACAATCAAACTTATGGTACTATGAAATCAGTTATATAACAATTGAATATATCGGATGATGGATTCGGGAGAGACTGCGTGGCCGGACAGGCGGCGGCACCGAAGGGGAAGCGAAGAACTCTCAGGTAAAAGGACCGGATACCGGACGATACTCTGGAAAGCAAAAACTGCACCGACGAGGTTAAATCTTTCAGGTATAAAGACAGAGCGCACGAATTGTTTTTAATTCGTGCGCTTTTTGTCGTCATTATCATAAATGAAAACGGATTAACAAGGAGGGATTACTATGGCTGGGACAGAATGTAAGACGCCGCTGTACGATATTCATGTAAAGTACGGAGGAAAAATCGTACCCTTTGCAGGCTACCTGCTTCCGGTACAGTACGGCACAGGTGTCATGAAGGAGCATATGGCGGTGAGAACGGCCTGCGGTCTGTTTGATGTTTCTCATATGGGGGAGATCATCTGCAAAGGCCCGGATGCCTTAAAAAACCTGAATATGCTTCTCACCAACGATTACACCGTGATGGCGGAGGGGCAGGCCAGATACAGCCCCATGTGCAATGAGCAGGGGGGCGTGGTAGATGATCTGATCGTGTATAAGGTCAGGGAGGACTGCTATTTTATCGTGGTGAATGCAGCCAACAAGGATAAGGATTTTGCATGGATGAAAGCCCATCAGTTCGGCGATGTGGTATTTGAGGATATTTCATCTCAGGTAGCCCAGCTGGCGCTGCAGGGGCCGAAGGCGGCGGAGATTTTAAAAAAGCTGGCAAGGGAGGAGGATATTCCGGAAAAATATTATACCTGCAGGTTTCATAGGAGTATCGATGGCATGGACTGCGTGATTTCCAGAACCGGTTATACGGGAGAGGATGGGGTGGAGATCTACCTGGCAGCGGAGAATGGGCCAAGACTTTGGGAATTGCTTATGGAGGCCGGCAAGGATGAGGGACTGATTCCCTGCGGTTTAGGTGCTAGAGATACCCTGCGTCTGGAAGCGGCAATGCCTCTTTATGGCCATGAGATGGATGATGCCATTTCTCCGAAGGAAGCTGGTTTGGGAATCTTTGTGAAGATGGATAAGGAGGATTTCATCGGCAGGCAGGCGTTAATGGACAAGAGACCTCTTACCAGAAAGCGGGTAGGACTGAAGGCGACAGGCCGGGGAATTATCCGGGAGCATCAGGCGGTTTACATGGGAGATCGCCAGATCGGCATTACCACATCAGGAACCCATTGTCCGTACCTGGGCTATCCGGTGGCAATGGCTCTTGTAGATATAGCCTGCAAGGAGCCGGGGACAGCCGTGGAAGTGGACGTAAGAGGGCGCAGAGTGAGCGCGGAGGTAGTGCCGCTGCCCTTTTATAAGCGAAAATAAGCGGACGATAAAGAGGGAATGTAAATCAGCGAAACATAAATCGGATTCATAAAAATAAGGAGGCTACTATGAATTTTCCAGAAGAATTAAGGTACACAAAAACCCATGAATGGGTAAAAATGGAGGATGACACAACCGCATACGTGGGCTTAAGCGATTATGCCCAGGATGCTTTGGGAGATCTGGTGTTTGTGAATCTGCCGGAGACGGGAGATACGGTATCCGCAGGAGAGACCTTTGCAGATGTAGAATCGGTGAAAGCCGTTTCTGATGTGTATTCTCCGGTAAGCGGCACAGTGGCGGAGGTGAACGAGGAGCTTTTGGATGCGCCGGAATCCATCAATGAATCGCCCTATGATGCCTGGTTCATTAAAGTGGAGGGAGTTTCCGGGCAGGACGGTTTGATGAGCGCTTCGGAATATGAAGCATACATAAAGACGCTGGAGTAAA
>JAUNOF010000085.1:0-5815 GCA_030537215.1 Lachnospiraceae bacterium | reverse complement strand
TTATGGGTTCCTACGTACCCAACACGAAGCAGGAGCAGCAGGAAATGCTTCGGGAGAGCGGATTTGAAAGCTTTGATGAGATGTTTTCCAATATACCGGAAGCGGTAAAGCTGAAGGTGCCCCTGGAGCTTCCGGCAGGCTTAAGCGAGCAGGCGGTTATAAGAAAAATGGAGGAGATTGCGGATCAAAATGTGATATTTAAGCATATTTTCCGTGGGGCAGGCGCTTACCATCATTATATCCCTGCCATTGTTTCCAGTGTAGTATCAAAGGAGGAATTCCTTACAGCCTACACCCCTTATCAGGCGGAGATCAGCCAAGGGATTTTACAGTCGATTTTTGAATATCAGACCATGATATGCCAGCTGACCGGAATGGATGCTGCCAATGCCTCTGTGTATGACGGGGCAACGGCAGCGGCAGAGGCGGTTGCCATGTGCAGGGACAGAAAACGCAGCCGGGTATATCTTTCTGAGGCTGCCAATCCGCAGGTGATCCAGGTAATCAAGACCTATTGCTATGGAAGCAATACGGACGTGGCAATGGTGCCGGAGAAGGACGGGATCACAGATGTCCAGGCGCTGGAGACTCTGCTTAAGGAGGATAAGGCGGCAGCCTGCTTCTATGTACAGCAGCCCAATTTTTACGGCATGATCGAGGATGGAGACCGATTGGGAGCCATAGTCCATGAGGCCGGGGCAAAGTTTATTATGGGGTGCAATCCCCTGGCTCTCAGTATCATGAAGACGCCGGCGGAATATGGTGCGGATATTGCTGTGGGCGACGGGCAGCCTTTGGGAATGCCCCTGGCTTTCGGAGGACCTTATCTGGGATTTATGGCGGCAGGAGCGGCTATGATGAGAAAGCTTCCGGGGCGTATTGTGGGCGAAACAAAGGACAGCCGGGGAAACCGGGCCTTTGTGCTGACCCTTCAGGCCAGAGAGCAGCATATCCGGAGAGAGAAGGCAAGCTCCAATATCTGTTCCAACCAGGCTCTCTGCGCATTGACGGCAGCTGCCTATATGACGGCAATGGGCGCGGCCGGCATGGAAGAGGCGGCCAAACAGTGTATGGCCAAGGCTCATTATCTGTGCAGCCGATTGGAAGCGGCGGGTCTGCATAAGAAATATGGAGATTCCTTCTTCCATGAGTTTGTCACGGTGATCCCGGAGGAAATACCTGCTGACAGCGCCCATATTTTGAAGCTGCTGGAAGAACATGGAATACTAGGCGGGCTGCCTCTGTCTGACAGGGAGATCCTGTGGTGTGCTACCGAGATGAACACAAGGGAGGAAATGGATCAGACAGCGGAGCTTGTAGGGAAGGCTCTTTCAGGGGCATCCAGTGAGAAAGGAGCGCTGATCGATGAAGCTGGTATTTGAGAAAAGTTCGCCGGGAAGAGGAATGGAGCTGCTTGCACCCTGTGATGTGCCCCAGGTGGAGCTTGCAAAGGAGAATCAAAGGAGCAGCCGTTTAAGACTTCCCCAGATGTCGGAAAATGAGATCAGCCGCCATTATACGGAACTTGCCAAGGGCGCTCATGGGGTGAATGACGGATTTTATCCTTTAGGCTCCTGTACCATGAAATATAATCCGAAGATCAATGAAAAAGCAGCATCCCTGAAGGGCTTTACCGAACTTCATCCCCTTCAGCCGGAGCACACGGTTCAGGGGGCCCTGGAGGTACTTCACCTTGCGGAAATCTATCTGTGTCAGATCACAGGAATGGATGCCATGACCTTCCAGCCGGCGGCAGGCGCTCACGGAGAGCTCACGGGACTTCTGCTGATCAAGGCGTACCATGAGGGAAGGCAGGACGGAAAACGAAGGAAGATCATTGTACCGGATTCCGCCCACGGAACGAATCCAGCCAGCGCAGCTATGTGCGGCTATGACGTGGTAAGTATTCCGTCCAGAGAGGACGGCTGTGTGGATTTAGAGCAGCTGCAGGCGGCGGTGGGAGAGGATACGGCAGGCCTGATGCTGACCAATCCCAATACAGTGGGACTGTTTGATAAAAATATACTGGAGATCACAAGAATCGTTCATGAGGCAGGCGGCCTGTGCTATTACGACGGCGCTAACTTAAATGCCATTATGGGAATTGCAAGACCGGGCGATATGGGCTTTGATGTGGTTCACTTAAATCTCCATAAGACCTTCTCCACCCCTCACGGAGGCGGCGGGCCAGGCAGCGGGCCGGTAGGCTGTAAGGACTTTTTAAAAACCTATCTGCCGGGAGCAGGCGTTGGGATATGGGAGAATGAAAATGGGAAGGCTTATCATCTCACCGATCATGAAAAATCCATTGGGGCAGTAAAGATGTTTTATGGAAATTTCCTGGTAGTTGTCAGAGCGCTGACTTACATCCTGACATTAGGAAAGGAAGGGATACCGGAGGCTGCTGCCAATGCGGTTTTAAATGCCAACTACATGAGAGTAAAGCTTTCGGATGTTTATCAAATGGCATATGAGGAAACCTGTATGCACGAGTTCGTCATGACGCTGGAAAAGCTGAAGCATGATACCGGCGTATCAGCTATGGATATTGCGAAAGCACTGCTTGATTACGGCATTCATCCGCCTACCATGTACTTCCCGCTGATTGTCCATGAAGCCCTGATGGTAGAGCCCACGGAGACGGAGTCAAGAGAAACCCTTGATGAGGCTATTGAAGTATTCCGCAGGATTTATCAGCAGGCAGCCAAGCAGCCGGATTATCTTCACGGTGCGCCCTATGAGACGCCTATCGGAAGGCCGGATGAGGTGACTGCCGCCAGAAAACCGATCTTAACATACCGCTGGGAGGGACAGGAAACATAATGGTTCGGAAGCTGCTTTGGATCGATACAGAAAATACATATCCTTACCGAAATCTGGCCATGGAGGAATATATGACCCTCCATGTGCCGGAAAACACCTGCATCCTTTTTCTGTGGCAGAACCGCTCCACTGTAGTGATCGGCAGAAATCAGGACTGCTGGAAGGAATGCAGGGTCAATTTTCTGGAAAAGGAAGGAGGATATCTGGTTCGCCGTCTTTCCGGCGGCGGAGCCGTATTCCACGATCTGGGCAACCTGAATTTCACCTTTATGGCAAGGAAGGCCGACTATGATGTGGACCGGCAGCTTGCAGTTATCCTGGAGGCTGTGCGGATGGCCGGCATCCAGGCGGAGAAAACCGGCCGGAACGATATTACCGTAGAGGGCAGAAAATTTTCCGGAAATGCTTTCTACCGGGCGGACGACTGCTGCTATCATCACGGGACCCTGATGCTGAAGGCCGATAAGGAGCAGATGGCAAGGTATCTGAACGTTTCCAAAGAAAAGCTGGCATCCAAGGGCGTTTCCTCGGTCAGATCCCGGGTAGCCAATCTCCGGGAATACAATCCGGAGCTGACAGTGGAGCAGATAAAAAAGAACCTGGTTCTGGCATTCTCCAAGGTCTATGGGCAGGCGGCTCAAAGACTGACGGAAGAAGAGCTGCCCGAAGGAGAAATTCAGGCTTTCACAGAAAAATTTGAATCCTGGGAGTGGAAATACGGAAGAAAGATTCCTTTCCAATATGAGCTCCAGCGAAGATTTTCCTGGGGCGGTTTTCAGATGCAGCTTCAGGTGAATCAGGGAAGGATCCAGGATGTGAATCTGTTTTCCGACGCCATGGAGCAGGATGTGATCATGGCTTTGGCAGAGGCTTTGAAGGGCTGCAGATACGAAGAAACAGAAATGGTCAGGGCGGTTATGGAGGCAGGGGGTTTTATGCAGATGAAACAAGACTTGATCCGTCTGATCAAAGAGGCTTTATAAGGAGGGAGAGAATGGCAGAAGTATTTGACCTGATTGTAATCGGCGCGGGGCCGGGCGGCTATGAGGCGGCCATCGAGGGCGCCAAGAAGGGAATGAAGGTAGCATTAGTGGAAAACCGGCAGTTAGGCGGAACCTGCCTGAATCGAGGCTGTATCCCCACCAAAACCATTCTTCACACAGCAGAGCTGTATCACCAGCTGCAGCAAGGCTCCTCCATCGGGCTTGAGGCGGAGAAAGCGACAGTCCATATGGAAATGGTTTGGCAGAGGAAGGAGGAGGTTCTGGAGCAGCTTCGGAAAGGAATCGCCTCCTTGATGAAAACCAACCGGATATCGGTATATTACGGCACCGGAACCATTCTGGGCAGAAGGCATGTGAAGGTATCTTCTGCTGACAAATCCTTACCTGCGGTTATTCTGGAAGCCGTTCATATCCTGATTGCCACCGGTTCCCGGCCTGCCCTTCCGCCCATTCCCGGAATCCATCTGCCTGGGGTGATGACCAGTGATGAGCTGCTGGACAAAAAGGAATTGTTCGGCCATTTGCTCATCATCGGAGGAGGCGTGATCGGAATGGAATTTGCGTCCATCTACAGCGCTCTGGGTCATCCGGTTACGGTAATCGAGGCCATGGACCGGATTCTTCCCGCCATGGATAAGGAGATTGCTCAGAATTTGAAAATGATCTTAAAAAAGAGAAACGTGGAGATCCATGGAGGGGCCAGGGTGGAGGAAATCCTTCCGTCAGAGGATGGAAAGGGATTGATCTGCCGCTATACAGAAAAAGATAAGCCCTGCCAGGTGAAGGCCGACGGCTGTCTGGCGGCAGCAGGAAGAAAGGCCAATATAGAAGGCCTGATCACCGAAGAAAGCGCCCGGGAGATACAGGAAATTGCCATGGAAAGAGGCTGCATTGCAGTGAACAGCAGCTATGAAACCAGCGTCCCCGGCATTTATGCAATAGGTGATGTGATCGGCGGCATTCAGTTAGCCCATGCAGCAACCGCCCAGGGCCGCAGTGCAGTGGCTCATATGGCAGGAGAGTCTGTGGAAATCCGCACCGACCTGATTCCCTCCTGTGTTTACACCAGCCCTGAGATTGGATCGGTAGGCATTTCGGCGGACGAAGCAAAGGCTCAGGGGCTGTCCGTGGTAACAAAGAAGTATCTGATGACAGCCAATGGAAAATCCGTCCTTTCTCTCCAGGAAAGAGGATTTATCAAGGTGATCGCGGACAGTGAAAGCGGACGCATATTAGGGGCTCAGATGATGTGCGCCCGGGCTACCGATATGATCAGCCAGTTTGCTGTAGCCATAGCAAACGAACTGACCTTAAAGGATATGGCAAAAACCGTCTTTCCTCACCCTACCTTCAGTGAAGGGATTCTGGAGGCTGTGAGATAAGGCGGTTTAAGGGAATGGGATTGAGCTTATTTTAAAGAACAAAGGAAACAAGGTAATGAAACGGAAGAAACGTTTGATTACCTTGTTTTTTTTGAGAAAACCTACTTTTTACGTCCTGATTCGCTGATTGGAAAAGTCAGTTTTTACGTCGGTTTTTACAGTCATCCCGTTACAATTCACCCAGCTTCTCGATCATAAGCAGGGCATATTCCCGCTTTTCCTTATTTAATCGGTTCCAGTAATGAAGCAGTTGTGTTTGCTGCGGGGTTAAATCTGGATATACATTAGATTCTGCGAAGAATTGCGACATGGAAATTCCTAAAGCATCGCAGATTCGGTGAATGGTTTCTACCGATAAAGATGATTGTTGTCTGGCCATTTTGGAAAAAGCAGATTGTGAAATTCCGGTGATTTGTGAGAGACGGTATTTGCTTATGCTGTGAAGTTCGCATAAGTCGTTAACACGTTTCATAATATCCATGGGCATATCCTTCTTTCTTCTTTACTTTAACCAATTGTAGACTTAAGTATGTAAAAACATTAGTTGTCATATTTAGGGCTGTTTCACGAAGAAATACAAAAATAGAATAAAGCTTTTTAAAAAGC